>NZ_CM001557.1:1510260-1529556 GCF_000273375.1 Bartonella birtlesii IBS 325 | reverse complement strand
ATCAACAGAAGCCAAGGGGATTGCCGAGCGAGCAAAGAGTGCAGCGGATCAATCAAAACAAGCTTTAGATACAACAAAGCAAGAGTTAGATGGAATTAAGAAGTCCCTAACAACAGCAACAACGACTTCGAATTCTGCGAAGAGTACAGCAACGGTTGCTCTTACAACAGCTTCACAGGCCAAAACACTAGCGATAGAATCTAAAAGTAAAGCGGAAAATGCAAAGAGTTTAGCAGAAGAAGCAAAACAAGCTGCTTTAACAGCACAACGCAGCAGTGGTACTTCTGGTCCGAGTAATTTCCTTAAAGGTTTAAATTTGAGTGTGCTCTCGGCTTCCACGCCATTTCTTGTAGCGACAGGAAAGAAACAACTTACTTTGAAAAAAGGAACACATATTTCTTTGAATAAAAGGGATGATCCGTATGTCGTTAGTTACATGAACGATACACCTATCCCAATGAGTCAAACTCTTTCAGGGGGCAATGATTATTACATTTATTTAGTGACTTCGAATGAGAATATTGCGCAATTTGTTGTGTCGTTAAACGCGACTTATCCTACAGGTTATACAGCGACGAATTCTCGTAAGATAGGAGGATTTCATACGCTGTGTGCGGATGTTGGAACGATAGCAGATCATCCTTTATCGGGTTATCAAGCAGGGGATATTTTACCCAATTCTGTATGGTGTTTAAATCATCGTCCATATAGTTCACCAGAAGGTATGGTTTATGTCCCCTGCAAAGATATTTGGGTTGATATTTATCTTCAGTCAGGTACGGGCGAAAATACGCGCTCTGCATATAATGTTCCTGTCACAACGAACCGTCCCTATACAGATCACGTTACAGATATGATGCGTGTAAAGAAGTCTTTACTAAGCGATGAGGAATTTTGCTCAGCCATGTATGGAAGCAATGATAAGACAGCTATCAAAGGAAAGCAGGCGCCATCGCCTAAGACTGCAGGAGGTCATGTTGATACGTCAAATCGCCGTATGATTTCTCATATAGGCTGTGAAGAGGGTTGTGGTTATCTGTTTCAATATTTATCCGGCGGTTTTCCTATGCATACAGCGACAAGAATAGCGGGAAGGGATCAAATTCAAACACAGATGAGTGTATTGGTCGCAGGTGGGAGTTGGTCTAATGATGGATCTAGTGGATGTTTTACACGATTATCAAGGAATATGAATAGTTTCAGTGAGCAACTAGGTGCACGTGGTTGTAGCCGTCCACGTTGTTTTATTTAGTGATGAGCAAGATGATAGATTATCCAGAGCATTTAAATACGAAGGAAGATTATCTCAACATGCTTTCCTTTGATAAGGCTGAAACGGTAAGAAGGCTAGAGATGCTTTTATCAACGCGTTTTTATTGGTTTTTTCTCAAAGAGCTTAGCGAGAGAGAAGATGGGATTGAAGATGACACGCATAAGGTTTGTCTAACAACAGCCATGCCGTTTGATTCAAATGGTGATTTTGTAGAAAAGCGTTGTCAGTATGAATTACAGGAAAGTGAAAATGCGCCGATATTTAAGCTTGGCTTTCGTGTTGAGGAAGTTGAGCAGCTGATCAAAGAGCATAGCTAATAGAGATCATAAGAACACATTTTTATCCAGCCTCACTTTTGTGGGGCTTTTTTTATGGAGCGTCAGATGAGAAAGATATCGCAAGAAGGTTTGGAGCTTATCAAACAGTGGGAAGGATTGCGTTTGGAGGCTTATAGAGATACGGCGTGTATCTGGACGATAGGTTATGGACACACCAGCAATGCTGGTCAACCGGTTGTCAAAAAAGGCATGCGTATTACGCAAAAGCAAGCGGAAGAAATCCTTTGTGAGGACTTAAAACGATTTGAGAAAGCAGTCGAGGAATCGGTGACGGTTTCGTTAACGGATTGCCAATTCGCGGCATTGGTGTCGTTTTGTTATAATGTAGGTACGAGAGCCTTTTGCAAGTCAACCTTGTTGAAGAAGCTTAATCAAGGCGATTATGAAGCAGTTCCTGTTGAATTACAGAAATGGAATAAGGTAGGTGGAAAACCTCTTCAAGGGCTTTCGAATCGTAGAGCTGCGGAAGCGGGTTTATGGGCAAAAGGGTCTTATGTTTCTTCGAATTATCAAAGGGTAGAAACGAAAGAATCGACAGGTCTTTTAAAGATAGAAGCACTAGCTCCGATTATAGGGTCTTGTTCTGGTTTTGGAGGATTATTGGTAGGTAATGGACCGATCCAATGGGCATTAGCAGGGCTTATGGTTCTAGCAGCATGTACAGGGATTGTGATTGTGGCCAAACGGTTTAAGGAGCAGCGTTTGTGATTTTTTGGTTCAAAAGAAATCTTTCTGTTTTGTTAGCGGCTTTGGCCGTTTTTTTTATGGCTTTAGCCAAAGCGTTTCATTTTGGAAAAAAAAGCGAACGGCAAAAGCAAACAGAGAATGCTTTAAAAACGGTAACAACCCGTCTTGAGGTGGAAAATGAAGTTAATCGAAAAAGTGATACTAGTGTGCGTACTGAACTTTCTCGTTGGGTGCGCGGCAAATAGGTCTGTTTCTTGTGTTGGCTGGTTGCCCATTTATCTGGATAATCAGGATGTTGCGGTCATCAGTTCCAATCTTGCAAGAGATATTTTGAAACATAACAAGCAAGGAGCACATGTATGTGGTTGGAAAGATGGTCAAGAAACGAAGCGACAAAGATAAAGATCTTACAGAAACAGAACAACGGCTCCTTCACGAAATGATAGAGACCTATCAAGGTTTGAAGATGATGTCACGCATCATGAAATGGATAGCTTTCATAATCTTTATGTTTGTAATGGATTTTTCCCGTTTTGTGGATGCCGTAGAAAATAGCTTCTCACACCTCAAAAAGTGGATAACTAAAAGTTAAATATCAAACCTCTCCTTTAAAAATATGATGACACAAGAATTTACACAAACATTGTTTGCGTGGATGGGCGGTAAACATCATCTACGTAAGAAAATTATACCGATTTTAAATAATATTGACCATAAAACTTATGTTGAACCGTTTTTAGGCTCTGGTGTTATTTTTCTAAATAAAAGATCAGCAAAATATTCTGTGATTAATGATTTGAATGGAGAGATCACGAATCTGTTTCAATGTGTTCAAAATGACTTTGATGATTTAGCCAGACGATTGGAGTGGTTTGTTTGTTCGAGACAGTTGTTTTTTGAACTTGCATCTATTGATCCAGAGAGCCTTACCAAAGTTGAAAGAGCTGCACGCTTTTTGTTTCTCCAACGTTGCGTTCTTTTTGGAACAAAAGATTACGTCTCTTTTGGATTTGGAAGAAAAAGACCTACAGTATTTAATCCCGACAAGCTTTTAGCAAGGATGCGGCGTGTAAGGCAAAAACTTCTTGATACGACGATCTTAAATTTATCGTGGGAGCGGGTTGTCGAACTTTTTGATGCGCCCGATAGTTTATTTTATCTAGATCCACCTTATCTTGTAAAGAAGAAGTGTTACAGCTCTGGGAATTTTGTTGAAGATGATTTTGTGAGTATGGCAAAAGTTCTCAAAGGCATCCAAGGCAAATTTGTCTTGAGTCTGAATGATTGTGATGCAGTTCGAGAGATCTTTAGGGATTTTGATTTTTTAGAAGTAGAGACCATTTGGACCTCTGGTTTTGCTAAAAAACCTTCTCGAAAAGAACTCTTGATTCGCAATAATTGAGGAAAATCATAAAAAGATTTGTTAGAATCAGAAGAAAATATTTCTTCTCTAATAGGACTTTTTATATGGTTACACCCTTTGGTAAAATTTTACGGAAACTTCGCATTGATCACTCCGAACGCCTTTTAGATATGGCTAAGAAATTAGACATATCTGTAGCATTTTTGTCTTCTGTAGAGATTGGTAAAAGCTCTGTTCCTGTAGGACTGGAGGAAAAGGTAATTGAACTCTATGCTTTAGATCAAGAGAAGGCTTTACTCCTAAGAAAAGCAGCTTATGCTTGTCGCAAAAGTTTTACAATCAAGACTTCTGATCCGTTGAGACGTGAAGCTGTTGGTGAGTTTGTTAGAAATTTAGAGAATTTTTCACAACAAAACTTAGCAGAATTAAAAAACTTTCTTGAGAAAGTTTGTAAAAAAAGAGGCGTCCTATAGAGATAGGTTGAAAAATCCTATTCCCTTACTTTTATTTACGCGTCCCTCACTGTAAAAAACATACGAAAAATCAACAAGTTATATGGGATAAAAAATGAAATGGCTCCCCGGGCCGGATTCGAACCAGCGACCAACCGGTTAACAGCCGGTTGCTCTACCGCTGAGCTACCGGGGAACACGGTGCCCAATTACCTAACTGCAGAGGCTATAGCAAAGCAATACTGATTTGCAAAGGATAAAATTACTTTTTTTGAAAAAAATATCATAAATTGTAGAATAAGAGAAAAAAAGAATGGAGAAGATTTCTCTATCTTGACGGATGCGTTGCCTTCCCTTATTGACACTGTGTGTATTTGATGAGGCCTTGTGGCGGAATGGTTACGCAGAGGACTGCAAATCCTTGTATCCCGGTTCGATTCCGGGCGAGGCCTCCAGCTGATTTTCAATAGCCGGTTTTAAACAGAACGGCTTGTAGAGATAAGATGCAAAAATAAAAGGCTTTCCTTCACGGTAAAGCGCTTTATCATGAAAAGTGGTGCGGGTAGAATCTAATTGTTGACTATAGTGTGCTTTTTTGTAACACCCACAGTTAAGATATTTTAAATTCTCATTATCGTCGTTTTGTTATAGTTCTATGTGAGTGGGAGAAAATAGTTGTGATGGTTGCAGATTTTGCAGAGCTTCGTCGCAAAATGGTTGACAATCAAATTCGTACAGTAGATGTAACGGATTTATCAGTGCTTGAAGCATTTTCAACGGTACCACGTGAAGATTTTGTATCAGAAGATATGAAAGCTTTAAGTTATATTGATACTGATATTTTTTTATGTTCAGCACAAAATGGATTACCTCCCTGTTATTTGATGAGGCCTGCTTCTTTGGCAAAATTGCTACAGCTTGCTGCTGTTAAATCATCGGATATTGTTTTAGATGTGGGTGCAAATGGTGGCTATTGTGCAGCATTGCTTTCAAGGCTTGCAGGAGCTGTGGTTGCACTAGAAAGCCATAAAGCACTCTCAGAGCAAGCTACTGAAACTTTAAAGCGTCTTCAGTGTGACAATGTGGTGGTGATTCATGGAGCTTTGGAGAAGGGATATGCTGTTGGGGGGGCATATGATCTGATTTTTATTGAGGGAGCTGTTGATTTTGTTCCAGAGAGTCTCTTTGATCAAATGAAAGATGGTGGACGTCTTGTTGTGGTTGAAGGATGTGGTAATTCTGGTGTTGCACGAATCTATATAAAAGAGGATGGAATTATTGCAGCTCGTCGTGCTTTTAATCTTGCTGTAAAACCTCTTTCTCATTTTTTAAAAACGCCTGATTTCATATTTTAGTGTTTGTTTTGTTTGTCAATAAAAGATAATTTTAATAGATATGGGGTTTGTGTTGTGTTCAAAATAAACAAAAAATTTCAGGCGTGTGTGTTGCTGATTTTCAGTGTTTTGCTCTCTGAGCCAGTTTGTGCTGAAACACTGATGGATGCTTTTTCCAAAGCTTATATGTACAATGCTAAGTTGAATAGTGAACGTGCTGCTGTCCGTATGTCAAGTGATGATGTAGTTGTTGCACGTTCTGGTTTTTTTCCACAAATCGAAGGGTTTGGGAGTTATGGGCGGAGTAAGACCATGGTGGGGCCTTATACGACTTCTGGATCTTTAGGGATAAGGTTAAATCAAAGATTATTTGACGGTTTTGTCACGCAAAATATATTTTCTTCAGCACAGGTTAAGCTGCAGGCACAACGTGAATATCTTCGTAATGTTGAACAAAATACGTTTCTCGATACTGTAACGGCTTATGCGAATGTCTATCAAGCACGTCGTATTGCTGATCTTCGTAGAGAAAATTTAGCTACTCTTGAAGAACAAGTTCGTTCGAATAAAGCAAAGTTTGATGTGGGAGAGGGAGGACGTGTTGATCTTTCACAAGCACAAGCTGCGCGTTCTGTAGCTGTTTCAGAGCTTAGTCTTGCACGTGCTGAGGTGAAATCAGCAGAGGCAGTTTATCGACAAGTTATAGGTTCTGATCCGGAAAAATTAATACGTCCTCCCATGGCAAACGATTTGCCGATTAATCTTGATGCTGCTTATCAAATGAGTATTGCAATGCATCCTGCAATTCTTTATGCTAAACATTTGGTTGATGCTAGTTTTTACAATGTAAAGGCAAAAGAAGGATCATTGCTTCCTAAAATTGATCTTTCTGCAAGCGCATCTTATAATCGGATTTACAGCGGTGCTGGGGAGGATGGAGTTTCTAAATCAATAGCAGTATCACTTAGTGTTCCAATTTTTGAAGGAGGGCGAACTTCTGCTCAGATTCGTCAATCCAAAGAACGACTTGGCCAAGCGCATCTTCAGCTTGATTTGGCTTATAGTAATATAAGACAGGCACTGACTTCTGCGTGGTTTCAGTTAGAGGGTGCACGTGCATCTGTGATCGCTTATCGCGAGAGTGTGCGTGCTGCTGAAATTGCTCTTAAAGGGCGTATTCAAGAAAATCGTGTGGGGCAGGCGACAACTTTAGATGTTTTAAATTCTCAAACTCAGTTAATTAATGCTCAAATTGCACTTGCAACAGCAGAACGTAATGCTATCGTTGCCAGTTATAGTGTACGATCTTCCATTGGTAAATTAACTGCAGATTATTTGGGGTTAAAAATAATTCAATATATTCGATAATGCATAGAAAGAACTTCATAATCTGTAATAAATTTGATGTTTTAAAGATTAGTCAAACCAGAGTTTTGTTGTATGAAAAAAAGAGTGGCTTATGAGTCCAAGAAAATTGTGTGTAGTGCCCTCTTTATGAGGATTGCATTTGAAAATATAAAGAAGAGACATGTTGATCTTATAATTCTTTTGCTTACACTATAAAGAAAGTATGATTCTGTTTGTTGTTGCGTCTTTGAAAGGTTTTAAAGTATGGTACAGAGTTCAAGCGTATTACGTGAGCCGAGTATGGATGAAATTTTGACATCTATTCGTGAAATAATCGAAGAGAATACGGTTCAACCTGATCACTTTTTAAATGACAGTGTTGCAATGAATGCTCCTACGGATCGTGTAGCAGTGGCATCGGAAGCTGCTTATGATACAACTTTATCGGTTGATGATGCAATGAAGGCCTTGGCTGATCGTATCGGCCTTTCTTCTGAAAACCAAAATTTTTCTTTAGCGCAAGAGAAAGAAAATATAGAAACGGAAAATAATACGATTGGCCTGGATATGCAAAAGGTAAAGCTTTCTTCTGAAGAGCAGCGCTCTGTTCATAAAACAAACGGATATAGTGATGAGGCAAATGTCTCGCAATTAGGGAATATAACGTCTGGCCATGTGGAATTATCTGAGTATTGTGTTTCTTCTGCTGAGAAGATAGCAAAAGATGTTTTGCGTCCTGCTATAGCGGAATGGTTACAGAGTAAATTGCCTGTTTTACTTGAAAATATTTTACGTGAAGAAATTGTTAAGGCAATTAAGAAGTCGTCTTAGCTGTTCATTTTCTTGTTATTTTTGTTATTTTCATTTTATTTTATGAGAACTCTTGTAGTTTTGCAGGTGCTATATAAGTCGGTGAAGCTTGTAGATGATATGGTCACGCTCTAGATCATATATTGCATTTTTCAGCGGCGTTATGGGTGAGTAGAATGTTAGAAAAAAACTATGATGCTGCTTCTATAGAGCAACGGGTTGCAAAGAAGTGGGAAGCTCGTGGTGCTTTTGCAGCCGGAGTGGGTTCAAAAAGTAATGCGGAGCCTTTTTGCGTGATGCTTCCACCTCCCAATGTCACAGGCTCACTTCATATGGGGCATGCACTGAATACGACAATTCAGGATATTGTAGTTAGATTCCAGCGGATGCGTGGCAAAAACGTATTATGGCAACCTGGTATGGATCATGCAGGGATTGCTACGCAAATGGTTGTCGAGCGTCAACTTGCCGAGCGTCAAGAGCCTACGCGTCAAGAAATGGGTAGAGAAAAATTTGTTGAGCGTATTTGGGAATGGCGTCACAAAACTGGAGGAGTTATTGCTAATCAGCTGCGTCGTCTTGGTGTTTCATGTGATTGGTCGCGTGAGCGGTTCACAATGGATGAAGGTTTGTCTCAAGCTGTTTGTGAAGTTTTTTTTACGCTTTATAAACAAGGGTTAATATATAGAGATAAACGCCTTGTTAATTGGGATCCTAAATTGTTAACGGCTATTTCGGATCTTGAAGTTGAACAAAGAGAAGTCAAAGGCCATTTGTGGCATTTTAGATATCCGCTTGAAGGTAAAGTTTTTGACCCAAATGATGCGACAACTTTTATAACGGTGGCGACAACGCGTCCAGAAACAATGCTT
Source organism: Bartonella birtlesii IBS 325 (assembly GCF_000273375.1). NCBI lineage: Bacteria > Pseudomonadati > Pseudomonadota > Alphaproteobacteria > Hyphomicrobiales > Bartonellaceae > Bartonella > Bartonella birtlesii. The sequence continues at coordinate 1,521,080 of NZ_CM001557.1, read as the reverse complement.
GGTGATACGGGGATTGCAGTTAATCCTGAAGATGGTCGTTATAAAAATCTTATAGGTCGATATGCTCTTTTGCCACTTGTTGGTCGTAGGTTATTGATTGTTGGTGATGCTTATGCAGATCCGGAAGCAGGCAGTGGTGCTGTTAAAATTACACCAGCACATGATTTTAATGATTTTGAAGTAGGACAACGTCACAATTTGCGTTTAATTAACATTTTTACCAAAAAAGCGGAAATTTTTCTCCGCGGGAATGAAGCATTTTTTGATGGTTTGATTTTATCGGATGAATTAGATCAGTTAGTGGAAAATTTAGATCAATCGGATCGTTTTATTGCACGCAATCGGATTGTTGCTTTGATGAAAGAGAGAGAATATCTAGCAACTATTGATGATCATCCACATACGGTTCCTCATGGAGATCGTAGTGGGGTACCTATTGAGCCGTTTTTGACAGATCAATGGTATGTTCATGCTGCTGAATTAGCAAAGCCAGCGATAGAGGCTGTTTATCAAGGGAAAACGCAATTTGTTCCCGATAGTTGGAAGAAAACCTATTTCAATTGGATGCAAAATATTCAACCTTGGTGTATTTCGCGTCAATTATGGTGGGGGCACCAGATCCCAGCTTGGTATGGTCCTGATGGTACGGTTTTTGTGGAAAAAACTGAAGAAGAAGCCTTAGCTTCGGCTCTTTCTCATTACGGTGAAGTAGTAAAATTGACTCGTGATCAAGATGTTTTAGATACATGGTTTTCATCCGCTCTTTGGCCTTTTTCAACATTAGGGTGGCCAAATAAAACAACTGAATTAGCGACATTTTATCCAACATCTCTATCGGTAACGGGATTTGATATTATCTTTTTCTGGGTTGCGCGTATGATGATGATGGGATTGCACTTTATGGGTGAGGTTCCTTTCCCAACAGTTTATGTGCACGCTCTCGTTCGAGATCAGAAGGGGGCAAAGATGTCAAAATCGAAGGGGAATATTATTGATCCCTTGGAGCTTATTGATCAATATAGCGCAGATGCACTTCGTTTTACTTTGGCTATTATGGCAGCGCAGGGACGTGATGTTAAACTTGATCCTTCCCGTATTGCAGGTTATCGCAATTTTGCTACGAAATTGTGGAATGCCACCCGATTTGCACAGATGAATGGTGTTCAGCATGATCCAACCTTTAGACCGGAGAAAGCAAAACTTGCGCTTAATCGTTGGATTTTAACAGAGTTATCTAAAACTATTTCTCTAGTGACTGCTGGTATTGAAAATTATAAGTTTAATGAATCTGCTAGCGCACTTTATCGCTTTATTTGGAATACACTCTGTGATTGGTATCTGGAACTTCTCAAACCAGTGTTTCAAGGTTCCAATGAAGATGCTAAAAGTGAGGCTCAGGCATGTACTGCTTGGGTTTTGGATGAGGTTTATAAGCTTCTTCATCCTTTTATGCCTCATATGACGGAAGAGTTATGGTCTCTTACGGAAACACCAGCTATGAAGCGTAAAGATATGTTAGCGTTAATGGCATGGCCAGAGGAAATATTTGTAGATGAAGAAGCAGCTGCTGATATTAATTGGCTTATTGATGTTGTCAGTGAGATTCGGTCTGTGCGTTTTGAAATGAATATTCCAGCTGCTACACTAGCACCGCTTATTATTGTAGAGGGCGGAAAATTAACGCAAAGGCGTGTGCAACGTTATGAAGCTTTGCTTAAAAAATTAGCACGTATTGAAACAATTGATTTTGCTGATAAAGTTCCAGCTATCTCAGCACAAATGATTTTGGGAGAGGCGGTTTTTTGTTTACCATTGGGACAATTGATTGATTTGCAAGCTGAACGTGCTCGTTTAATAAAAGATATTCACAAAATTGAGCAGGATATCGAAAAAATATCAACTAAACTGGACAATCCTAAATTTATAGCGAATGCAAGACCGGAAATTGTTGAGGCCGAGCATAATAGAGTTATAGAATTGCGTGCTGCACAAAAGAAAATATCTATTGCTTTAGAGCGATTGACGTAATTTCGATTTCTATTCTGTCTCTTTTGTAAATAATTATTCATTAAGAATTTTTTTTCAGTATCATTCCTTCAGTATTTTAATGTCAATTTTTGGTGTTATTTGTGAATGCTATCGATAAAATGTCTGTGAATTTTTCTTTCATTTTTATGTTTATGACATTATGAGTTCATAATTATTTTACTGTGCTCAAATATTATCATTTAGGATAGTAATATAAGGTTGTATTCTATATGAGATATGGAGATAAGTATTCAGAGTAGGGTTTGTCTGTAGGATCTTATGAAATGATCAGTTAAATTTATCGGATGTTTGGAGTATTTTTCCTTTTCTACTTCAATTATCATTTCAAAATGCTCTTTTTTCTTACAGAAAATTTTTTTGGTAACTGTTATAATAAAACTGAGATTAGGGAGGAGGTTTTGGATAATAAATGGGCTTTAATGAAAAAACTGCCAATCTTGGTTCAGAAGATGAAAGTTGTACTTCTGATGTATTGGTTAAACTTGTCCATTATATAAAAATCTATTCCTCAATCACTTGTAAAATCTTATTCTTTTTATGCTGCTCATTTTTGTACGGTGCGGTGAATTATGTTCCCTTAGAGAACGGTACTATGTAGGAAAAACATTGTAAATGCAGAAGAGAAAGAAAAATTTTGTACAAAATTAGTATGATGATTTCAGCTTTGAGCAAAAGGAAATTCATCTTGCTCAAGCAATGTTTGGAAATATAATGATTCAGGAAGAGAAAATAATTTGCGTTACAGTCATATTAATTGTAGCGCTATAAAAGCGAAGGTAAAAGATTAAGATTGGATTATTTCTAAAGAGTACGCTTTTGTCATTTGTAATGAATTTTTATAAGATTTACAGTAATATCTCTACTTCTTGATATTATAAAATAATAATAATTTTTAGATATTCTTCTGGAATGTTTAAAAAGAAAAACTCCAATTCTTATCCAAATGCTATAAAGATAGCTCTTGCTTGTAATGTCGTGATTAATAGTTAAGGATTTTAGATAGAAAATCCTGCGCACGTGGTGTTCTAGATTGCGGATTAGAAAAGAACTCTTGAGATGAACAGTCTTCAAGGATTTTTCCTTGATCCATGAAAATAACACGTTTAGAAACTTTTTGTGCAAAACCCATTTCATGGGTTACACAAATCATCGTCATACCTTCTTCTGCTAAGCTGATCATGACATCTAATACTTCACCTACCATTTCAGGATCTAGAGCAGATGTTGGCTCATCAAAGAGCATAACGAGTGGATCCATAGTTAAGGCGCGAGCAATAGCAACACGTTGTTGCTGTCCTCCAGAAAGTTGTCCCGGATATTTATTTTTATGTTCGATGAGTCCAACGCGCTCAAGATATAATAAACCGCGCTCGAGTGCTTCTTTTTTGCTGCGCTTTAAGACTTTAATTTGTGCAATTGTTAAATTTTCTGAGACAGATAAATGTGGGAAAAGCTCGAAGTGCTGAAATACCATTCCTACATGGCTGCGCAATTTAGGCAGATTCGTTTTCTTTGAATGAACCGGTGTCCCATTAATCCAGATTTCACCTTTTTGAAAAGGGACAAGAGCATTAATTGTTTTAATCAGTGTTGATTTTCCTGAACCTGATGGTCCACAAACCACAACAACTTCTCCTTTGTTAATATTGGTTGTACAATCTTTAAGAACGTTAATTTCACCATACCAATTAGAAACATTTTTTATTTCGATCATATGTGTAGACATTTTTTTCCTATTAGCGAATAATGGATATTTTTTTCTGTAGATACAAGACTATCTGCGATAGTGTAAAACAAATCGCAAAATAGAAAATAGCTGCTAACACATAAGCTTCTTGCTTCACACCAAAGTTGTTAGCAACAATATCAAAACCGTTCAAGAGGCTATTGCCACTAATTGCATAAACAAGTGTTGTATCTTGAAAGAGAATAATGACTTGTGTTAAAAAAACTGGTAGCATGTCTCTAAAGGCCTGTGGGAGAATGACAATGTACATATTTTGCCAGTATGTCATTCCAAGAGCCTGTCCTGCATGCTTTTGTCCTTGTGAGATAGAATTGATCCCAGCACGCATAATTTCAGCAAAATAAGCGGTCTCAAATGCAGTAAAGGTAATGAGTGCTGATTTATTTGCACCGATTGATGTTCCAGTTAGGAAAGGTAAAAGCACAAAAAACCACAAAATAACCATAACAAGTGGTATTGAACGCATGGCAGTTATATAAATGATTGCAAGCCAAGAGAGTAGTTTTATAGAAGAAAGCCGCATCATTGCTAGAAGCGTACCGAAAATAAGTCCTAAGATCGTCGCAACAATGGTCAGAAAAATGCTAAAGAGTAAGCCTGAAAGAATATAAGAATAGAATATATCAAAAGTAAAAAATGAAAAATCAAAGTCTGAAAAATTGAAAGAAAAGTATCGTCCAAACTGAGAGTTTATGAAATTTGTCATATTCAATGTTCCTTCGTTTGAAAATTAGGAACTTTGAGCATTTGCTCAATTACTGTCATGATGACAAATATCGATAAAGCTATAAGAATATAAAGAATCGTGACGATAAGATAGTTTTCATAAACATGGCTGACTTCTTCGATTGTTTGGTATTGGAATTGCATCAGTTCGTTTATTGAAACGGCGAATGCTATAGATGAATTCTTCACAATGCCCATAGCTTCTGAAGTCAGTGGCGGCATGATTGTACGCATAGCGCGTGGTAATATGATGTAACGGTAAGCCTGATAGGTAGTAAATCCTATTGCCATAGCTGCGTAGCGTTGTCCAGAAGGAATCGCCTCAATGCCTGAGCGAACTTGTTCTGCGATTCGAGCGGATGTAAAGAATCCTAAGGCGCATGTTATTAAGAGAATAGGCGAGAAATTCATCGCTGGTGGATAAATCTTAGGTACGACAAAATACCATAAAAATACTTGCACAAGCAAAGGAATATTACGCATTATTTCCACCCAGATGCCTCCAATAATTCGCAACAAGCAACGGGTTATAGAAGTGTTTGGAAGCGTGCGTATTGTTCCTATAATGATGCCTAAAAATACCGCTAAGATCAGTGAAGAGATGGATAATATAATTGTATTTTTTAAGCCATCAAGCAGCGTGTCTAAATAGGTATGATTCATACCAGGAGTTCCAAGGCATCCAGCCACGAATGTTTGGTTAAGATCATCTGTACAAAGGAAAGAAAAGTCCATTAATTGATATTTCCTCAATTTAGTCATTTGCGAGACATAATAATAAACTCGCCATGTTTACATATACTGAATTTATTAAAAAGCGAACTAAAACATAATCATACTCAATTTTCAAAGAGTGTGGTTATTCCTTTTTTAATTCTACAAATCATTTTTTGTATAGTCTTCGCGAGGCTTATTGTTTGGATGTTCCCAAGCATATTTTGTTGCTTCAGATAAGGGAAGGTTGATAATCGTATTTGCAGGCGGAATCGGTTTCATAAACCATTTATCATAAAGTTTTTCAAGTGATTCGTCTTTGATTTGACGCACGATGCTATCATTAATTGCTTGTTCGAAGTTTTTATCATTTAATCTGAGCATGCAGGCGATAGGTTCAACTGAAAGTACAGTATCTAGGATGACATAATCGGATGGATTTTTTGATTTAGCAATATGTCCCGCAAGAATTGAAGCATCCATAACAAATGCATCTGCACGACCAGATTCTAATAATAAAAAACTATCTCCGTGATCTTTTCCCTTCACAACATTAAAGTGAATATTTTTTGCACGTTTATTTTTACGGATAAGCTGAACAGACGTTGCACCAGTGGTAGTCGCGACTATTTTTCCATTTAAATCGGTAAGAGATTTAATTTTAGAATTTTTCTTTACGGCAATTCGAATTTCTTCAACATAAGTGGTATAAGCAAATGCAGCTTCTTTACCACGGGCAACATCATTTGTTGTTGAGCCACATTCAAAATCATAAGTACTATTCTTTAAAAGGGGAATTCTATTTTGTGATGTGATGGGGAGATAATGAATTTTGATTGGTTTACCAATTTTTCTTGAAATATCATCAATAATACGCTCTGCCATTTCTGTGTGGAAACCTACATATTTGTCATTACTAAGAGCATAGGCTAGACCTGATGATTGACGGACACCCAGTGTGATCTCTCCTGTTTTTTTATTTTTTCAAGGGTATCATTTTCAGCATGTGCAACATTTGTGAGTCCAATGGCGATTGCTGCAATAAACATTAACAGTAATTTTCTCATTTATGTCCTCCATTCATTTACAATTCTTAGTAATTGATTTTATTGTTTAAATTATATTGTCATGCACGGTGTAGCACATTTATTATTGTAGGTGAGGTATTTTTTATATTTTAATAAAATTTAAGTATTTTTACTCTCTGTAATCGAAATTAAAGTGAGCCCAAACAGGCGTATGATCCGATGGTTTTTGATATCCTCTTACTTCTTTTTGGCTATAAGCGCAAATAAGTTGATCAACAGCTTCTGCTGATAAGAGTAAGTGATCAATACGAATCCCGTTATTTTTTTGCCATGCACCAGCTTGAAAATCCCAGAAGCTGAATGAGGGAGCATCTGTAACATTACGAATAGCGTCATAAAAACCTAAATAAAGAATGCGCTGCAATGCTTGTCTTGTTTGGGGAAGAAATAAGGCATCATGATTCCACTCTTGAGGATTCTTTGCATCCAGTGGGGTAAGGATAACATTATAATCACCAGCTAAGACAAGAGGTTCTTCGTAGGCAAGCAATGATTTTGCATGGGTATATAATCTTTTCATCCATTCTATTTTATAAGAATATTTTTCGCTTTTTATAGGATTTCCATTTGGCAGATAGAGGGATGCAACACGAAGAACACCTTTATTTATTGAATAAACAGCTTCAATATAACGTGTTTGTTCATCATTGTCATTGCCAGGTAATCGTCGAATAACTTCATCAGGTGTTTTTTTAGAGAGAATCGCAACACCATTAAAACTTTTTTGTCCGTGTGTTTCTATGTGATAACCTAATCCTTCAATTGCACCACGTGGAAAATTTTCATCAGTACTTTTCACTTCTTGTAAACAGACTATATCGGGTTGGTTTTGTTGTAGCCATTGATATAATGTCTCATGTCGTGCTTTTATTCCAGCAATATTCCACGTTACTATTTTCATAGTGCTCATCTTAAATACTACCTGTGCAATTGGTCAAAGTATTTCGCTTAACTGTTTTAATCTATACCATACCATAATAGTTTCTATCCTTTAATTTATAAAGAGCGAGGATTTCATCTACCAAGAACTTCTGTAAAAGCCAAATTTGAAGCCTTAAAATTTATTTATTTTCATTTTTAAAAACTTTCTGATGTTTAGTTCTTGACGAATGCATATGTTCTCGCTATTAGGAATTGCCATAGATGATGTGAAAGTGATAGCGGTTTTGGATGTTTGTCTAAAAGGTCATTTAAGCAGATTTTAAAAGTTAAAAGCAAATACTAGTGCAAAAGGCTGTTGCCTTCTCTGCGTATAATCGGGTAAGCTGTTTTCAGCAGTCGTGCCCGATTTCTTCTGTAGGTTTTAAGTGTTTGCTCCGATTTTATCGGAAAAGGTCAAAGTAGAAGAAGCCCAAATGGGTGAAACGAACGTAGATTGAAAAAAAGAGGAAGGTTGCATGCCTACCGTAAACCAGTTGATTCGTAAGCCACGTGTTGTGCCAGTTAAGCGCAATAAGGTTCCTGCTCTTCAGTCAAATCCGCAAAAGCGTGGTGTTTGTACGCGTGTTTATACAACAACACCGAAGAAGCCGAATTCTGCACTTCGGAAAGTTGCTAAAATCCGTTTGACAAATGGATTTGAAGTGATTGGTTATATTCCTGGGGAGGGGCATAATCTTCAGGAACACTCTGTTGTTATGATTCGAGGTGGTCGTGTGAAGGATTTACCAGGGGTTCGTTATCACATTATTCGTGGTTTGCTTGATACGCAGGGTGTCAAGAATCGTAAACAGCGTCGTTCAAAGTATGGCGCGAAGCGTCCAAAATAATATTGAGAGACAAAGCCAATGTCCCGTCGCCATAGAGCAGAAAAACGTGAAATTAATCCAGATCCTAAGTTTGGTGATTTGGTTGTTACGAAATTTATGAATGCCATTATGTTTGATGGTAAAAAGTCGGTTGCTGAGCGCATTGTTTATGGTGCGCTTGATGTCGTGAAAAAGAAGGTAAAAACAGATCCTGTGATTCTGTTCCATCAAGCATTAGAAAATGTTGCTCCTCATATTGAGGTTCGTTCGCGTCGTGTTGGTGGTGCTACTTATCAGGTTCCGATTGATGTTCGTCCTGATCGTCGTCAGGCACTTGCTATTCGTTGGTTGATTTCAGCAGCGCGTGGACGGAATGAGACAACGATGATTGATCGTCTTTCTGGTGAGTTGATGGACGCTGCTAATAATCGTGGTTCTGCAGTAAAGAAGCGTGAGGATGTTCATCGTATGGCTGAGGCTAACCGCGCATTCTCGCATTATCGCTGGTAGAGGTATTTAAAACTTAAGGCAAGTAAAATGGCTCGCGAATATAAAATTGAAGATTATCGTAATTTTGGTATTATGGCGCATATTGACGCTGGTAAAACCACTATGACTGAGCGTATTTTGTTTTATACGGGTAAGAATCATAAAATTGGTGAAACCCATGATGGTGCTTCTACAATGGATTGGATGGAGCAAGAACAGGAGCGTGGTATTACGATTACATCTGCTGCAACAACGACTTTTTGGGAAGGGTGTGATGGTCGCAAGCGGCGCTTTAATATTATTGATACGCCGGGGCACGTTGATTTTACCATTGAGGTCGAGCGTTCTTTACGTGTTCTTGATGGGGCGATAGCGTTATTGGATGCCAATGCTGGTGTGGAACCTCAAACGGAAACCGTTTGGCGACAGGCTGAAAAATACCGTGTGCCGCGCATGGTTTTTGTTAATAAAATGGATAAGATAGGTGCTGATTTCTATCGTAGTGTGGAAATGGTTGATTCGCGATTGGGAGCTAAGGCGCTTGTTTTGCAGTTGCCAATTGGTGCTGAAAATGATTTTGAAGGTGTTGTTGATCTTGTTGAGATGAAGGCATTAAAGTGGGATGGTTCTATTGGTGCTGCAGCGGTGGTAAGTGAAATTCCTTTTGATTTAAAAGAGAAGGCGGAAGAGTATCGCGAAAAACTCATTGAGATGGCAGTTGAAGTTGATGAAGCTGCAACAGAAGCTTATTTAGAAGGTGTTATGCCAACCAATGAGCAGCTCATTGCTTTGATTCGTAAGGGAACAATAGAGGTGCAGTTTCATCCGGTTCTTTGTGGCACGGCTTTTAAGAATAAGGGTGTTCAGCCACTTTTAGATGCTGTTGTTGCTTATCTTCCTTCTCCGGTTGATATTCCGGCGATTAAGGGTGTTGATGTGAAGACTGAGGCTGAAGCAGTCCGTGAGTCTTCAGATGATGCTCCCCTTTCTATGCTTGCTTTCAAGATTATGAATGACCCCTTCGTTGGATCTTTGACTTTTTGTCGTGTTTATTCTGGTAAGGTCCAGAAAGGTGTTTCTCTCGAAAATACTGTTAAGAGGAAGAAAGAGCGTTTGGGGCGTATGTTGCAAATGCATTCAAATTCTCGTGAAGATATTGAAGAGGCGTTTGCTGGTGATATTGTTGCTCTTGCAGGGCTTAAGGAGACGACAACAGGTGATACTCTTTGTGATCCTTTGAAGCCAATTATTTTGGAACGGATGGATTTTCCTGATCCCGTTATCGAAATTGCGATTGAACCAAAGACAAAAGCAGATCAGGAGAAGATGGGTATTGCGCTCAATCGTTTGGCTGCTGAGGATCCTTCATTTCGAGTGAAGTCTGATGAGGAATCTGGGCAAACCATTATAGCTGGAATGGGAGAGCTTCATCTTGATATTATTGTTGATCGTATGAGACGTGAATTTAAGGTTGAGGCAAACATTGGCCAACCTCAGGTTGCTTATCGTGAATCTATTACCAAGACGGCAGAAATTGATTATACACATAAGAAGCAATCTGGTGGTGCGGGACAATTTGCGCGTGTAAAGATTATTTTTGAGCCTCATGATGGTGATGATTTTATTTTTGAGTCGAAAGTTGTTGGTGGTGCTGTTCCTAAAGAATATATTCCTGGTGTTCAGAAGGGAATTGAGAGCGTTATGGGTTCAGGACCTCTTGCAGGTTTTCCTATGCTTGGTGTAAAAGCTACTCTTATCGATGGTGGTTATCACGACGTTGATTCTTCTGTTTTAGCTTTTGAAATTGCTGCTCGTGCGGCTTTTCGTGACGGAGCAAAGAAGGCTGGTGCGCAACTTCTTGAGCCAATCATGAAGGTTGAGGTCGTGACTCCAGAAGATTATGTTGGCGATGTCATTGGTGATCTAAATTCTCGTCGTGGTCAGATTTCAGGAACTGAGGCGCGTGGTATTGCTACAGTCGTGAATGCAATGGTCCCTTTGGCGAATATGTTTGGTTATGTGAATACTCTTCGTTCAATGAGTCAGGGACGTGCACAGTATACAATGCAGTTTGATCATTATGAGCCTGTTCCTTCGGCTGTGGCTTTGGAGATTCAGAAGAAATACGCGTGATTTTAATAAGTCATTAATTTTAACTTAGTCCTTAATTTGGATGGAAAATGGAGAGCTCAAATGGCAAAGAGCAAATTTGAACGTACGAAGCCGCATGTTAATATAGGTACTATTGGTCATGTTGAT
>NZ_CM001557.1:1417969-1508966 GCF_000273375.1 Bartonella birtlesii IBS 325 | reverse complement strand
ATGGATGTTTCTTTGATTGTTCCAATTGCCATGGAAGAGAAACTTCGTTTTGCTATTCGTGAGGGCGGTCGTACTGTTGGTGCAGGGATCGTTTCTAAGATCATTGAGTAAATAATGGTTGTTGAAAGCGTCTTTAGTTATTAAAGGCGCTTTACATGACAGGGAAATAAAAGAGCATGAACAGTCAGAATATCCGCATTCGCTTGAAAGCGTTTGACCACAGAATTCTTGATGCATCGACACGTGAGATTGTATCGACTGCCAAGCGTACTGGTGCAAATGTCCGTGGTCCTATTCCGCTTCCGACGCGGATTGAGAAGTTTACGGTTAATCGCGGGCCGCACATCGATAAGAAGAGCCGTGAGCAGTTTGAAATGCGTACACATAAGCGTCTTCTTGATATTGTTGATCCAACGCCACAAACAGTGGATGCGCTTATGAAGCTCGATCTTTCTGCTGGTGTGGATGTAGAGATTAAGCTCTGAGGTTTGAGGACAGAAGGAACAGACCCGATGCGTTCAGGTGTAATAGCACAGAAGCTGGGCATGACCCGTATTTATAATGAAGCTGGTGAGCATGTGCCGGTAACGGTGCTTCGTTTAGAAAATTGTCAAGTTGTGGCTCAGCGTACAGTTGAAAAGAATGGTTATACTGCTGTTCAATTAGGTGTAGGCTTTGCTAAGGTTAAAAATACTTCAAAAGCTCTTCGTGGGCATTTTGCTAAGGCTTCTGTTGAGCCAAAAGCTAAAATAGCAGAGTTTCGTGTGAGTCCTGATAATCTTCTTGATATTGGTACCGAGATTACGGTGGAACATTTTGTTCCAGGGCAAAGAGTTGATATAACAGGTACGAGTATTGGTAAGGGGTTTGCCGGTGTTATGAAGCGCCATAATTTTGGTGGACATCGTGCTTCGCATGGTAATTCAATCACGCATCGTGCACATGGTTCGACAGGGCAATGTCAAGATCCTGGTAAAGTGTTTAAAGGTAAGAAAATGGCTGGTCATATGGGACAGGTTCGTGTAACAACACAGAACATCGAGGTTGTTTCTACAGATATTGAACGCGGTTTGATTTTGGTGCGTGGGGCTGTTTCTGGTTGCAAAGGCGCTTGGATTTTGGTGCGGGATGCTGTAAAGAGATCTCTTCCCAATAATGCACCGAAGCCTGCGGGTGTTCGTCGTTTTGCGAAGGAGAAAACGGAAATGGTTGCTCCAATGGTGGAAGCCTCTGAAGTTGAGGGGGCCGAATAATGGATCTTGTAATTAAAACCCTTGATGGGGGTGAGGCTGGTAAGCTAAAGGTTTCTAAAGCTATTTTTGGTCTCGTCCCGCGTGAAGATATTTTACAACGTGTTATCCGTTGGCAGCTTGCTCGCCGTCAACAGGGGACACATCAATCGCAAGGGCGCTCTGATGTATCGCGAACAGGTGCGAAGATGTTTAAACAAAAAGGAACAGGTCGTGCTCGGCATTCATCTGCTCGTGTTTCTCAGTTTCGAGGCGGTGGTAAGGCGCATGGTCCAGTGGCCCGTGGTCATGCACATGGTCTTCCTAAAAAAGTTCGTGCTCTGGGGTTGCGGCTTGCTTTGTCAGCGAAATTAAAGGCAAAAGATTTGATTGTTGTTGATGAAATGCGTGTTCAAGATGCTAAAACCAAGGTACTTGTTTCTCATTTTTCTAAACTTGGATTTGATAATGCTCTCTTAATTGGCGGAAAGGAAGTCGATGCTAATTTTTCTCGCGCAGCATCTAATATTCCGAATATTGATATTTTACCAATTCAGGGAATTAATGTTTATGATATTTTGCGTCGCAGTAAACTTGTTTTATCAAAGGCAGCTGTCGAAGCTCTTGAGGAACGTTTTAAATGATAGATCTTCGTCATTATGATATAATTGTTAGTCCAGTTATTACTGAAAAATCGACTATGATTTCTGAATATAATCAAGTTGCTTTTAATGTTGCGCTGAAAGCAACAAAACCTGAAATTAAAGCTGCTGTTGAAGCGCTTTTTAGCGTTAAAGTAAAGGCAGTTAACACGATAGTTCGTAAGGGTAAAGTGAAGCGTTTTAAAGGCATTGTTGGTCGGCAGAGTGATGTTAAAAAAGCAATCGTGACGTTGGCAAATGGTCAGTCTATTGACGTTTCTACAGGTCTTTAAAGAGACTCGGAGATAAGGATAATGGCACTTAAACAGTTTAATGCAACTACGCCAGGGCAGCGTCAACTTGTTATTGTAGATCGCTCTTGTCTTTATAAGGGTAAGGCTGTAAAAACGTTAACTAAGGGTTTGTCATCAAAAGGTGGGCGTAATAATCGTGGTCGCGTCACAGCTCGTTTTCAGGGTGGTGGTCATAAGCGTAGTTATAGACTTGTGGATTTTAAGCGTCTTAAACGCGATGTTTCAGCGAAAGTTGAGCGTTTGGAATATGATCCGAATCGCACAGCTTTTATTGCACTCATTCGCTATGAAGATGGGCAATTAAGTTATATTCTTGCTCCACAGCGTCTTGGTGTTGGTGATTCTATTATTGCTGGTTCAAATGTTGATGTTAAAGCGGGTAATGCTATGCCGCTCGGTAATATGCCGGTCGGTACAATTATTCATAATGTTGAAATGAAGCCTGGAAAAGGTGGACAGATTGCACGTGCGGCTGGTACTTATGCACAGTTGGTTGGGCGTGATCAAGGAATGGCTATTCTTCGGCTTAATTCTGGAGAACAGCGTTTAGTGTCTAGCAGTTGTTTTGCAACCGTTGGTGCTGTTTCAAATTCTGATCATGGGAACATTAATGATGGCAAAGCAGGACGGTCGCGTTGGCGTGGTAAACGTCCACATGTTCGTGGTGTTGCTATGAACCCAGTTGATCATCCACATGGCGGTGGTGAGGGGCGTACATCAGGAGGACGTCATCCGGTGTCTCCTTGGGGAAAGCCTACAAAGGGTAAGCGTACGCGCTCTAATAAAGCCACCGATAAGTTTATTATGCGTACGCGTCATCAGCGTAAGAAATAAGAAAGGTAGTCTGAAGTGGTTCGTTCAGTTTGGAAAGGTCCGTTTGTTGACGGCTATCTTCTTCGGAAATCAGAGAAGGTTCGTGCGAGTGGACGCAATGAAGTTATCAAAATATGGAGTCGACGCTCTACCATTTTGCCACAGTTCGTTGGTTTAACTTTTGGTGTTTACAATGGTAGTAAGCATATTCCTGTTTCCGTTTCTGAAGAGATGGTTGGGCATAAGTTTGGTGAATTTGCTCCCACTCGGACTTATTATGGGCATGGTGCAGATAAAAAAGCGAAGAGGAAATAGGTAATGGGAAAAGCTAAGATTCCGCGCCAGCTCAAAGAAAATGAGGCGAAAGCTGTCACTCGAACGATTCGTGTTAGTCCACAAAAACTTAATTTGGTTGCTGCGATGATTCGTGGCAAGAGGATTAATGTGGCGCTTGCTGATTTGACATTCTCACGTAAACGTATTGCTGGGACTGTGAAAAAAACTCTTGAATCAGCGATTGCAAATGCAGAAAATAACCACGATCTTGATATTGATTCGCTTGTTGTTGTAGAAGCCTATGTTGGTAAGTCGGTAGTAATGAAGCGTTTTCATGTTCGTGGTCGTGGTCGTGCCAGTCGAATTGAACGTCCATTTTCGCATCTTACTATTGTTGTTCGTGAAGTTACCGGAAAAGTGGAGGCCGCATAATGGGTCAGAAGATCAATCCAATAGGGCTTCGTCTTGGAGTCAATCGGACTTGGGATTCCCGTTGGTATGCTGATAGTGGAGAATATGGACGTCTTCTTCATGAAGATTTGAAGATTCGTTTATATGTATTGGAAGAACTGAAGCAGGCTGCTATTTCTAAAGTCGTTATTGAACGTCCTCATAAGAAATGTCGTGTAACGATTCATTCAGCGCGTCCTGGCCTCATTATTGGCAAAAAAGGTGCTGATATCGAAAAGCTTCGTCGTAAGCTTTCGGAAATGACCAGTGCTGAGACTTCATTGAATATTGTGGAAATACGTAAGCCGGAAATTGATGCTACAATTATTGCACAGTCAATTGCACAACAGTTAGAGCGCCGTGTTGCCTTTCGCCGTGCAATGAAGCGTGCGGTTCAATCAGCTATGCGTCTCGGCGCAGAAGGAATTCGTATTAACTGTTCCGGTCGTCTTGGTGGTGCTGAAATTGCGCGTATGGAATGGTATCGTGAAGGTCGTGTTCCACTTCATACCTTGCGTTCTGATGTTGATTACGGTACAGCAGAAGCTAAGACTGCTTATGGTATTTGTGGTGTTAAGGTTTGGGTCTTTAAAGGTGAAATTCTTGAGCATGATCCCATGGCTTCAGAGCGTCGTGCTACAGAAGTTGATCATTCTGGTTCTTCATCGAATCGTCGCCGCGAAAATGCTTAGTTTTTATGATTGAGCTAGAATTTGGAGTAGAGAGCAATGTTGCAGCCAAAGCGCACAAAGTTCCGTAAACAATTCAAGGGCCGTATTCGCGGCGTTTCGAAGGGTGGTACGGATTTGAATTTCGGTGCTTACGGTTTGAAAGCTGTTGAGCCAGAGAGAATTACTGCACGCCAAATTGAAGCGGCGCGTCGTGCGATTACACGTTATATGAAACGTTCTGGGCGTGTATGGATTCGTATTTTCCCAGACCTTCCCGTGACATCTAAACCAACGGAAGTTCGTATGGGTAAGGGTAAAGGAAGTGTGGATTATTGGGCTATGCGTGTTGCGCCTGGACGTGTCATGTTTGAGCTTGATGGAGTTTCTGAGGATGTAGCACGTGAAGCACTGAGACTCGGTGCTGCAAAGTTGCCTATTAAAACGCGTTTCATCCAGAGAATTGCTGAATAAAGAGGTTGAGCGATGAGAGCCACAAAATTACGGGCGCAGACGCTCGACCAAATGAAAGATGAGTTGGCTAAGTTAAAGAAAGAGCAGTTTAATTTGCGTTTTCAAAGAGCAACGGGCCAATTGGAAAAGACTGCACGTGTTAGGCAAGTTCGTCGTGACATTGCGCGTGTTAAAACTTTTCTTCGTCAGAAGATAAACGAAAGTAAGGTTTAAGGAAATAAGTGATGCCTAAACGCATTTTGCAGGGTGTTGTTGTTAGTGACAAGAACGATAAGACTGTGGTTGTTAAAGTGGAGCGTCGTTATTCTCATCCACTTCTCAAAAAGACTGTTCGACAGTCTAAAAAGTATAAAGCGCATGATGAGAGTAATCAGTTCAAAGTTGGGGATCAGGTTTCTATTCAGGAATCTAGACCAGTTTCGAAAGATAAGCATTGGACTGTTGTTAAAGGCAGTGTAGCATAGTTAATTAAGTTTGTTGTTTTAAAATTTAGTAGTGGTTTTTTATCCGTTGATAAATTTAAAAGCGATGTTTTGTCATTATTTGGCAGGCGAATCCGGATGTGTTAAAGACATAATCGGTTATAAGTGTTAAGAGAAGGTGGCCAATCATGATTCAGATGCAAACAAACCTTGATGTTGCCGATAATTCTGGTGCTCGTCGTGTCATGTGCATCAAAGTGTTAGGCGGTTCAAAGCGAAAATATGCTTCGGTCGGTGACATTATTGTTGTTTCGGTCAAGGATGCTATTCCACGTGGCCGTGTTAAAAAGGGTGATGTGATGAAAGCTGTGGTAGTTCGTACTGCTAAGGATATTCGTCGCGCAGATGGTAGTGTTATTCGTTTTGATGGCAATGCTGCTGTTTTAGTGGATAATAAGAAAGAGCCGATCGGTACACGTATCTTCGGACCAGTTCCCCGCGAGCTTCGTGGTAGGAATCATATGAAGATCATTTCGCTCGCTCCTGAAGTGTTATAGGGAGTGGTGGTATGCAAAAAATTCGCAAAGGTGATAAAGTTGTCGTTTTATCCGGTAAGGATAAAGGATGTAGGGGTGAAGTCATTAAGGTAAACCCAAAGGAGAATAAAGCTTTTGTTCGCGGCGTTAATATGATTAAGCGTCATCAGCGTCAGACACAAAAGCAAGAAGCAGGTGTTGTTTCTAAAGAAGCTCCAATTCATCTGTCTAATTTGGCGATTGCCGATCCTAAAGATGGTAAACCTACGCGTGTGGGTTTTCGTATGAATGCAGATGGTAATAAGGTTCGTTTTGCCAGGCGTTCGGGAGAATTGATTAATGGCTGAAGAAAAACAAATACCGCGCATGAAAACGCATTATTTTGAAGTGGTTCGTAAAGCGCTTCAAGAGAAATTTCATTATAAAAATGCAATGCAAATTCCACGGATTGACAAAATTGTAGTTAATATGGGGATTGGTGAGGCGACTGCTGATTCTAAGAAGCCATCTTTTGCTGCTGAAGATTTGGCACTTATAACGGGTCAGAAAGCTGTTGTTACTCGTGCGCGTAATTCTATTGCGACTTTTAAAGTGCGTGAAGGAATGCCACTTGGGGCTAAAGTTACATTGCGTAAAGATCGTATGTTTGAATTTTTAGATCGTCTTGTTACGATTGCGCTTCCGCGGGTTCGTGACTTTCGTGGTTTGAACCCAAAAAGCTTTGATGGTCGTGGCAATTTTGCTGTGGGCATTAAAGAGCACATTGTGTTTCCAGAAATCAACTATGATAAAGTTGATCAAATTTGGGGCATGGATATTATCGTTTGTACGACAGCGGAAACAGATGATGAGGCGCGCGAATTATTGCGTGCTTTTAATTTTCCTTTTCGTTCGTAACGGCAAACGTAGCGAGGTAAGATTATGGCCAAAGTAAGTGCCGTTGAAAAAAATAAGCGTCGTGAGGTGATGGTAAAGCGTTATGCTGCACGTCGTGCGCGTTTGAAAGTGATTGTTATGGATCAGAAGGTTTCTCTCGAAGAGCGTTTTAACGCTTCTGTTCAATTAGCAGAGTTGCCACGTAATTCTGCAAAGGTTCGTGTTCGTAATCGTTGTGAGGTTTCAGGACGTCCTCGGGCTTATTATCGTAAATTAAAAATGTCGCGGATTGCATTGCGTGAACTTGGTTCTATTGGGCATATTCCAGGCATTGTTAAGTCTAGTTGGTGAGAGGAGATTACTCAATGTCTATGTCAGATCCTCTTGGTGATATGTTAACGCGTATTCGTAATGCGCTTGGTCGTAAAAAAGGAAAAGTGGTTACGCCTGCTTCTAAGCTTCGTGCTCGCGTTCTTGATGTTCTCCAGTCTGAAGGTTATATTCGCGGATATAATCAAATTGATTTAAGTGTTGGAAAATCTGAAATTGAAATCGAGTTGAAATATTTTGAAGGATCAGCTGCTATTCGTGATATTGCACGTATTTCAAAACCTGGTCGTCGGGTGTATGTTTCTGCTAAATCACTTCCTCAAGTGGCAAATGGTCTTGGTATTTCTATTTTATCAACTCCTAAAGGGGTTATGGCGGATCATGAAGCGCGTGAAAAGAATGTTGGTGGAGAACTCCTTTGCCGTGTTTTCTGAATTATTTTAAGAAAACGGAAGAAAAGTAGGTTAGAACAATGTCTCGTATTGGAAAAAAGCCCATTACAATTCCTTCTGGGGTTACTGCAACTGTTGAAGGTCAACTGGTTAAAGCAAAAGGTCCAAAAGGTGAACTGAGTTACATCGTAAATGATGAGGTCTTAGTGAAATTTGAAGATAATATTATATCTGTTTTGCCACGGGATCAGTCAAAAGATGCACGCTCTAAATGGGGGATGACGCGTTCAATGATTGAAAATATTTTTTGTGGTGTGAAGGATGGCTTTGAAAAGAGGTTGGAGATTAACGGAGTTGGTTATCGTGCTGCTTTGCAGGGTAGGGATGTTCAGTTGTCATTAGGTTTTTCGCACGATGTGGTTTATAAGGTGCCGTCGGGTGTTACTGTAATGGTTCCTAAACCTACAGAAATTGTTATTTCTGGGATTGATAAGCAGCAAGTCGGCCAAGTTGCAGCGGAAATTCGCGAATATCGTAGGCCTGAGCCTTACAAAGGTAAAGGTGTTAAGCATGCAGATGAGCACATCTTCCGTAAAGAGGGTAAAAAGAAATAAGGATTTTGTATTATGGTTTCGTCTAAGAACATTATCCAGCGTCGTGCACGGCGTATTCGTCGTAGAATTAAAATGGTTTCTAGTAATCGTCCGCGGCTTAGTGTTTATCGTTCAAATCAAAACATTTATGCTCAAATTATTGATGATTTGCATGGGTGTACACTTGTTTCAGCATCTACGCTTGATAGTGATTTGAAAAAATTATTAAAAAGTGGTGCTGATAAAGAAGCTGCTTTTGCTGTTGGTAAATTAATTGCTGAGCGTGCAAAACAGGCTGGTGTTAATGAGGTAGTTTTTGATCGTGGGGCATATGTTTACCACGGTAGAGTAAAGGCTTTGGCTGAAGCTGCTCGTGAAGGGGGGTTGAATTTCTAAAATGCCTTATCTAAAAATTTAAGTAAGGGGAGTAGGGGTATTTCGTGTGAGTTTCTCTAGTTATAGATAGGGAGGCTTTGTTAAGGTGCTTCCGGAAAAGAAAAAGGAATGAGGAATGGCACAAAAAGAACGTAGTGAACGAGATGAGCGTGATAGTGATTTTGTCGATAGGCTTGTTCATATCAATCGCGTTGCTAAAGTTGTAAAGGGTGGTCGGCGTTTTGGTTTTGCTGCTCTTGTTGTTGTTGGAGATCAAAAAGGCCGTGTAGGTTTTGGTCATGGAAAAGCGCGTGAAGTGCCAGAGGCTGTTCGTAAAGCTACAGAATCTGCAAAGCGTGCGATGATTTATGTTCCGCTCCGGTCTGGTCGTACATTGCATCATGATCTTGAAGGGCGTCACGGAGCTGGTCGTGTTTTGTTACGTTCAGCTTCTGCTGGTACTGGTATTATTGCCGGTGGACCAATGCGTGCGATTTTTGAAACTCTTGGTATGCAGGATGTTGTTGCAAAATCACTGGGGTCATCTAATCCTTATAATATGGTGCGTGCAACATTTGATGCGTTAAAGCGTCAAATGCATCCTAGGGATATTGCCGTTCAGCGGGGTATAAAATATTCAACTTTGCAGGCTCGTCGTCAGCATTTAGTTGATGCAGAGGGATAGTTTCTGAGATTGTCAGAAAAGGAATTAAGAAATGGTTCAAAAAAAATCTCAGAGTGATAAAACTGTAACGGTAGAACAAATTGGAAGTCCGATTCGGAATTCACAGATTCAGCGTGCAACCTTGAAAGGGCTTGGGTTAAATAGAATACGTAGACGGCGTATTTTAGAGGATACGTTTTGTGTGCGTGGTATGATTGCTAAGGTTCGCCATCTTGTTCGCGTTATAGATGAAGATTAAAGGTTGCGGGAGTATAAAATATGAAACTCAATGAGCTGCGTGATTGTAAAGGTGCAACGAGAGATCGTAAACGTGTTGGGCGTGGTATTGGTTCTGGTACTGGTAAAACTGGTGGGCGTGGTGTAAAGGGACAAAGTTCACGTTCTGGTGTTTCACTTAATGGTTTTGAAGGTGGGCAAATGCCTATTTATCGCCGTTTACCAAAACGTGGATTTAAAAATTTTTTTACTAAGACTTATAACGAAGTTTCGCTGGGACGTATTCAATCGGCAGTTGATGTGGGAAAGTTGAATATTGAGAAACCTGTTGATATTATGGCGTTGAAAGAGGCTGGTATTATTCGTCGTGTGAGAGATGGTGTACGTTTGCTTTCGGATGGTGAATTAAAAGCTAAGATTATAGTTCATGTTTCTGGTGCTTCTGAGGTTGCTCGTATGAAAATCGAGAAAGCTGGGGGGCAGGTTATTTTTTCTGAGGTTGTTCGATAAGTTTTTTGATATAAATAATGTTCTAAGGAGGACTTTTATTTAAAGATATCTTTTATGAAGAATTATTTGAGTTTTACACCTCTTTATGTATGACGATATGAATTTTTAAAGTTATACTCCTGTGATTTTAAGAACTGGAGTGTAAACTGGAGACGTTTTATGGCATCAGCAGCAGAGCAATTTGCTTCCAATATAAATTTTGGTACTTTTTCACGTGCGACCGAATTAAAAAAACGCATTTGGTTTACTCTAGCTGCGCTTCTTGTTTTTCGCTTTGGTACTTATATTTCTCTTCCCGGTATTAATATTGATTCTTTACAACAGACATTTGAACATCATGCTTCTGGTGTTTTGGGGTTGTTTAATATGTTTGCTGGAGGTGCTGTTGGACGCATGGCAATTTTTGCATTGGGAATTATGCCTTATATATCAGCGTCAATTATTGTACAATTGCTAACCTCAGTTATCCCTTCGTTAGAAACCCTTAAAAAAGAAGGTGAAGTAGGTCGTAAGGTTATTAATCAGTATACTCGTTACGTAACGGTAGTTTTGGCAATTCTGCAAGCTTTTGGTATTGCGGTTGCGCTTGAAACTGGTATAGGAACGGGGCTTCAGATTGTTATAGAACCAGGACTTATGTTCCGTGTTTCTTCTGTAATTACACTTGTTGGTGGAACGATGTTTCTTATGTGGCTTGGAGAGCAAATTACGTCACGTGGTGTTGGTAATGGGGTTTCTCTTATTATTTTTACAGGAATTGTAGCTAATCTTCCTTCCACTTTTGCTCAGCTTTTAACTGCTCATAGTCAAGCTGATTTATCAACCTTTTTGTTGATAGCTATCGTTTTTATCGCGGTTTTTGTTATTGCCGTTATTGTTTTTGTAGAGCGTGCTCAGCGGAAAATTCTTATTCAATATCCGAAACGTCAGGTTGGAAATCAGATGTTTCAAGGAGATATGTCACACCTTCCTTTAAAATTAAATACTGCTGGTGTTATTCCACCAATTTTTGCTTCATCTTTGTTGTTATTGCCTGCAACTATTAATAATTTTTCTGATAAAATGCCACAATGGATGCAAGTCATTTCTTATTCTCTTGGTCACGGACAGCCACTTTATATGATTGTTTATGCATTTTTGATGGCATTTTTTTGCTTTTTTTATACGGCTATTGTCTTTAATCCAAGTGATACGGCAGATCAGTTAAAAAAGCATTCTGGTTTTATTCCAGGTATTCGTCCTGGTGAGCGTACTGCCGAATATATTGATTATGTTTTGACACGCATTACTGTTGTGGGGGCAATTTATATTGTTTTGGTTTGTTTGTTACCTGAATTTATGATATCTGCCTTGCAAGTTCCTTTTTATCTTGGCGGGACGTCTTTGTTGATCGTTGTTACTGTTACGCTTGATACGGTTGCCCAAATTCAAGGACATCTTGTTGCGCACCAATATGAAGGATTGATTAAAAAGTCAAAACTTCGTGGAGGTAGAAGGAATCGATGAGAATTATTCTTTTGGGTCCTCCTGGAGCTGGAAAAGGTACACAAGCTAAAATGTTAACTGAGACGTATAATATTCCTCAGTTATCAACAGGTGATATGTTGCGTGAAGTTATTTCTAGAGAAACAGAAATTGGGCAAAAAGCTAAAGCGGTTATGAATTCTGGTGCTTTAGTTCCTGATAGTATTGTTAATCAAATTGTATCAGAACGAATTGACGAAAGTGATTGTATAAACGGTTTCGTCTTGGATGGCTATCCGCGGACTGTGGGACAGGCAGAAGCATTGCAACAGATTTTACAGTCGAAAAATATGCAACTTGATGCTGTTATTGAGCTGAGTGTTGATGAAAATGCTTTAATTGAGCGTATGAAGAAACGCGTTGATGAAACGATGGCGGCTGGTAAAAAGGTTCGTGCAGATGATAATCTTGTTGCTTTTGCGAAGCGATTGGTAGAATTTCGTGAGAAAACAATTCCTTTATCGAGATTTTATTCAGAGAAGGGATTATTGAAGGTAATTGATGGCATGAGGGATATTGCTGTGGTTTCATGTATGATCAAGGGGGTGCTTCAATAAGTAAATTTTTTAGAAATAAATGAAAAGTCTTGACTTTTTTGATAAAATCTATCAAAAGCACATTTAGTTTATTTCTGTAGAATAATCGGATTCGGGATGTATTTGTGCCGGGTCATTTTTTCTGTAAGGTACATCGGGTATTTTATGGTTAATTGTCAACAAAATTAAGGAGAGTGGGCGTGGCTCGTATCGCTGGCGTCAATATCCCAACAAATAAGCGTGTAATTATTGCGCTTCAATATATTCACGGGATTGGACCAAAATTTGCTCAAGAAATTATTAAAAAGGTTGGCATTCCTATAGGGCGCCGTGTGCATGAGCTTTCTGATGCGGAGGTGTTGCAAATTCGTGAAGCGATAGATCAAGGCTATCAGGTTGAAGGAGATCTTCGTCGTGAAGTTGCCATGAATGTTAAGCGCTTGATGGATCTTGGTTGTTACCGTGGATTGCGTCATCGTCGTTCTTTGCCTGTTCGTGGGCAGCGTACACATACCAATGCCCGTACACGTAAGGGGCCAGCCAAAGCAATTGCTGGTAAGAAAAAGTAGAATTTTTTATTTCGAGTAAAGAGTTTCGTTTTTTATATTTTGTTTCTTGTTAAGTTTTTAACAAGAGCAAAGAGGGTGTAGCTGCTGGTATTACGGCAGTGAAGAGATCATTGAAAGGAAGGTCATGGCCAAGGAAGCCACGCGTGTTCGCCGTCGCGAGCGAAAAAATATTTCATCAGGTGTTGTGCATATCAATTCAACATTTAACAATACAATGATTACCATCACTGATGCTCAAGGGAATACCATTGCTTGGTCATCTGCGGGGGCTCAAGGATTTAAAGGTTCACGCAAATCTACACCTTTTGCTGCTCAGGTTGCTGCGGAAGATTGTGCTAAAAAAGCGCAAGAACATGGTATGCGTTCGTTAGAAGTTGAGGTTTGTGGTCCTGGATCAGGTCGCGAGTCTGCTTTGCGTGCTTTGCAATCTGTTGGTTTTGTCATTACTTCTATTCGTGATGTAACACCAATTCCTCATAATGGATGTCGTCCGCGGAAAAGGCGGCGTGTTTGATTGGGTATTGTTTTATTGTTGTCAGAGTCTTCTCTGATGTTCACATTAGCCGTTACGATTGAATAGTAACGGGAGTAAAGAACGGGAATAAAAATATGATCCAGAAAAACTGGCAGGAACTGATAAAACCCAATAAGGTTGAATTTTTTGCGCATGATAATCCAAATGTTTTGAGTGTAATTGCTGAGCCTCTTGAGCGTGGTTTTGGTTTAACATTGGGAAATGCTCTTCGTCGTGTATTATTGTCATCGCTTCGTGGTGCTGCAATTACTGCTGTGCAAATTGATGGTGTGTTGCACGAATTCTCATCAATTCCAGGTGTTCGTGAGGATGTTACAGATATTATTCTTAATATCAAAGAGATTGCGCTTCGTATGGAAGATGAGGGGCCTAAACGGGTTGTTATTTGTAAAGAGGGTCCTGGTGTTGTGAGAGCAGGGGATATCAATACTGTTGGAGATATGGAAATTCTCAATCCAGAGCATGTTATCTGTACTCTTGATGAAGGTGCTGAGATTCGTATGGAGTTTATTGTCAATACAGGCAAAGGGTATGTTCCATCTGATCGTAATTGTGCTGATGATGGACGCATAGGTCTTATTCCGGTTGATAGTCTTTATTCGCCAATTCGTAAAGTTTCTTATAAAGTAGAGAATACGCGTGAAGGTCAGGTTCTGGATTATGATAAATTAACCCTTACAATTGAGACAAATGGTGCTGTTAATGGGGAGGATGCTGTTGCTTTTGCAGCGCGTATTCTTCAGGATCAATTATCATTATTTGTTAATTTTGAAGAACCTCAAAAGGAAGCTGTTGAAGAGCCCGATTCGGAGCTTGCTTTTAACCCTGCACTTCTCAAAAAGGTGGATGAGTTAGAGCTTTCAGTTCGTTCAGCGAATTGTCTTAAGAATGACAATATTGTCTATATTGGTGATCTTATCCAGAAGACAGAGGCTGAAATGCTTCGGACACCAAATTTCGGGCGCAAATCTTTAAATGAAATTAAGGAAGTTTTGGCATGTATGGGATTGCATCTTGGTATGGAAATTTCTGCATGGCCGCCTGAAAACATTGATGATCTCGCCAAACGCTATGAAGATCAGTATTAAAATTTAGAATTTGAGGAGAAGGCTTATGCGCCATAGTAAATCAGGCCGCAAGTTGAACCGGACTGCCAGCCACCGTAAGGCGATGTTCTCTAATATGGCGGTTTCGCTGATTGAGCATGAACAGATCATGACAACGCTTCCAAAGGCTAAGGAAATTCGTCCTATTGTTGAAAAATTAGTGACTCTCGGTAAGCATGGAGGTTTGCACGCGCGTAGACAAGCAATTGCAGTACTTCGTGATGCGGGAAAAGTTGCAAAATTATTTGATATACTTGCGCCGCGTTATGCATCGCGCAACGGCGGATATTTGCGTATTATGAAAGCGGGATTTCGTACAGGTGATAATGCTCCCATGGCTGTTATAGAATTTGTTGATCGTGATGTTGATGCGAAGGGCGCTGTGGATCGTGCACGTGTGGAAAATTCTGCGGCTCAAAAAGAAGATTCTTCGTAAAGATAGAGTATTTTTTAGATTTTAGAGAACCGTCTTTTCAGGGCGGTTTTTTTTATAAATATTTCCGATTCTATTATTGTTCTATAAATATAAGAGAATATTATACCATATTGAATTATTTGATTTTTATAATATTTATTATTCCAGTGGTTGTTTTTCTTCTTCATTATAAATATTAATAGAAATCTTTAGCTTATGCAGGGTAAGAAGGTTTCTTGTCCTATTGATATTAAAGAATAGGTTATTTAAAGGAGTGACTAATGAGGTATTCTCTTTTGGTATGGCTTTTTTTTGTGATTATAGCGCAAATATCATTTCCTTGTGCATATGCCCAAATCCCGCAAACACAATCAGAAATTACTCTTTCATTTGCTCCTTTAGTTAAAAAGACTATCCCGTCTGTTGTAAATATTTATGCAGCTCGGCAAATTAGAGCACGTTCGCCTTTTGAAGGCGATCCATTTTTTGAGCAGTTTTTTGGTCGTTTTCAAAATAATTTGCCTGTACGTAAGCAATCTTCATTAGGGTCTGGGGTGATTGTTGATACGCGTGGTCTGATTGTTACGAATTATCATGTCATTAAGGATGCAAATGAAATTAAAGTTGCTCTTTCTGATGGACGAGAATTTGAGAGTAAGATTATGCTCAAAGATGAAGCGACGGATATTGCTGTACTTAAAATTGATGCAAAAGGTGCGCAGTTTCCCGTTCTTCCTTTGGGAGATTCCGATGCAGTTGAAGTTGGTGATCTTGTTTTAGCAATTGGTAATCCTTTTGGTGTTGGTCAAACAGTTACAAGTGGTATTGTGTCAGCGCAAGCACGTACACGTGTTGGTATTTCTGATTTTGACTTTTTTATTCAAACAGATGCTGCCATTAATCCAGGGAACTCTGGTGGGGCTTTGATTGATATGAAAGGGCAATTAATCGGGATTAATACAGCTATTTATTCGCGTTCTGGTGGCTCCGTAGGGATTGGTTTTGCTATTCCAGCGAATCTCGTAAAGGTGATGCTTGATACTGTTAAGCATGGTGGGAAGTATTTTGTACCGCCTTATATTGGTGCATCTTTTCAAAATGTTACACCTGATATTGCAGGTGGTTTAGGTTTAGAACGTCCCTATGGTGCTCTTATTGTCGACATTAGCAAAGATAGTCCTGCTGAAAAAGCTGGTTTGAAAGTAGGGGATGTTATTTTGAGTATGCAAGGGGTACGAATTGATAGTCCAGATAGCCTTGGATATCGTTTGATGACAGCTGGCATGGGGCAAAGTCTTCCTTTAGAATATTTACGAAATGGCAAAACTTTCAAAACAGAAATAACCGTTTTATCAGTACCAGAATCTGAATTCTTAAAATCTGAAAAAATTATTGATGAGGGTCCTCTTTCTGGTGCTGAAGTATTAGATTTAACGCCGCAAAATAGTCGACGTTTTCATCTTCCTGTATCTGCAAAAGGTGTTGTGATTACCAATCTTGATGAACTGAGCAATGCTGCTGGAATTTTTCGTCCAGGAGATATTTTGCGTGTTGTTAATGGCCATAAGATTCAAACAGTCAGTCAGTTGAAAAAGATTCTTATGCAAAGTCGTCCGCGTATTTGGCAATTGGAATATGAACGTGATGGTATGTATATTCGCCAATTTATTCGCTGAGGTTTTTTTTGAACAAAGATTTTTTTACTTCGTCGCTTGATTTCCAAGTTAATAAAAATCAGCCGCTTGCAGAAAGGATGCGTCCTCGCTCTCTTCATGATGTAATGGGACAAGATCACTTAGTTGGGGAGGAGGGGGTGCTTTCACGCATGATAGCAGCTGGTTCATTTGGTTCGATGATTTTCTGGGGACCACCGGGGACAGGAAAAACAACAGTTGCACGTTTGTTAGCTCTTGAAACAAATTTCTCTTTTGAGCAAGTTTCTGCTATTTTTACTGGAGTTTCTGAACTTAAAAAGATTTTTGAAATTGCTCGGGCTCGTTTTATGTCTGGGGGGCGAACGGTTTTGTTTGTCGATGAAATTCATAGATTTAATCGTGCTCAGCAGGATAGTTTTCTTCCCGTCATGGAAGAAGGTACGGTCATTCTTATAGGTGCAACAACAGAAAATCCTTCATTTGAACTTAATGCTGCTCTTCTTTCTCGTGCACGTGTTTTGACGTTTCTTCCCCATGACAATGAAAGTTTGAGCAAGCTTTTGAAACGCGCGGAAGAAGTGGAAGGAAAGCTTCTTCCCTTGGATGATGATGCTAGAGGTATTTTGATCGGGATGTCTGATGGTGATGCGCGGGCAGTGTTAATATTGGCAGAGGAAGTTTGGTGTGCTGCACGACAAGGAGAGATATTTGATACTGTTGCTTTGCAAAAAATCATTCAACGTCGTGCTCCAATTTATGATAAAGGACAGGAGGGGCACTATAATCTCATTTCAGCGTTGCATAAGTCAGTTCGTGGATCTGATCCTGATGCTGCTCTTTATTATTTGGCGCGTATGTTTGATGCGGGAGAAGATCCTCTCTATATTGGGAGAAGATTAGTTCGTATGGCTGTTGAAGATATTGGTTTGGCAGATCCTCAAGCTCTTGTTATTTGTAATGCAGCAAAAGATGCTTATGATTATTTAGGATCACCTGAGGGAGAATTGGCTTTAGTACAAGCGTGTCTCTATGTTGCAACTGCGCCAAAATCAAATGCAACATATCTTGCATATAAAGCAGCACTGCATTGTGCACGAAAAAATGGCTCTTTACCTCCTCCTAGGCACATTTTGAATGCACCTACAAAATTTATGAAAGAAGAAGGGTATGGACATGGTTATCGTTATGACCATGATGAACCAGATGCTTTTTCGGGACAGGAATATTTTCCTGAGAAACTTGGGCGCCAGAGCTATTATCAACCACGAGAACGTGGTTTTGAACGTGAAATCGCGAAACGTCTTGAGTGGTGGAAAAAATTGCGTAAAAAGCGAACCAGTTAAAAATGTAATTTTAATTAAGATATAATTTTTACGGATCTTAAACTTATTTTACGTCAGTTATGTGATTATAATTCCATTAACAGACTATGGTATGTTTTAAATGCTTATTTCTTCATAGTAAGAATTTATATACCCTTAAAAATCAAATTTAAGAGATATTTGTCTAGCTATAATTCATGCGCTGCTTTGTACTTGTGATTTCAGTTGTGTACGATGTATTGTGGTTTTGATTGATGAGAAATTTTTTGGCTATCAATAGGGGGGATTAGATTAAGAGATATGATTTCTTCAGTGTTTGTAAAAAAGTATCAGAAATGCTGTATATAAAGTACCATGTTGAAATTTAAATTGTTTCTTTTCTAGAGGAGAGATATAAATATACCAAGTTTCTTTCCTTACTATGGAGGTTTTTTGTCATAAGATAAGGAAGAGTAATTCTTTCTATTATGGTAATGATCTGTTGTTGACACAATATGGGATTAAAAATGGAAATAGTCTGTGAAAATTTAAATTCAAGACTTTAGTTAAGCTAAAATAACAGTGTACACTAAACATTTGGTTGTTATGAATCGGTCAAGGATATAATTGTGGATAAAACAAAAGCTCTCGATGCTGCTCTCTCACAAATTGAACGTTCTTTTGGTAAAGGCTCAATTATGCGTCTTGGGCAAAAAGAGCAGGTTGTTGAAATTGAAACAATTCCAACGGGCTCATTATCCTTGGATATTGCTTTGGGTGTTGGTGGATTACCGAAGGGGCGTATTGTTGAGATTTATGGACCAGAAAGTTCTGGAAAAACAACATTGGCTCTTCATGCTATTGCTGAGGCACAGAAAATTGGTGGGATTTGTGCTTTTATTGATGCGGAGCATGCTCTTGATCCTATTTATGCACGTAAGCTTGGTGTTGATTTAGAAAATTTGTTCATTTCTCAACCCGATACTGGTGAACAAGCGCTGGAAATTACAGAAACGTTGGTTCGTTCTGGTGCTGTTGATGTACTTGTTGTTGATTCTGTAGCGGCTTTGACGCCACGGGCGGAAATTGATGGTGAAATGGGTGATGCTTTACCTGGGCTGCAGGCTCGGTTAATGAGTAAAGCGTTGCGAAAACTAACAGCAGCAATTTTTCGCTCTAACTGTATGGTTATTTTTATTAATCAAATTCGCATGAAAATTGGTGTCATGTTTGGTTCCCCCGAAACGACAACAGGCGGAAACGCTTTAAAGTTTTATGCTTCTGTTCGTTTAGATATTCGTCGTATTGGATCTATTAAAGATCGGGATATGATCGTTGGTAATCAGACACGTGTTAAAGTTGTCAAAAATAAATTGGCTCCTCCGTTTAAGCAAGTTGAATTTGATATTATTTATGGTGAAGGCATTTCCAAAGTAGGTGAGTTAATTGATTTGGGTGTCAAAGTTGGCGTTGTGGAAAAATCTGGTGCATGGTTTTCTTATAATTCTCAGCGTTTAGGGCAGGGACGGGAAAATGCAAAGCAGTTTTTACGCGATCATGTAGAAATAGCTACAGAAATCGAGACAGCTTTGCGTCAAAATGCTGGTCTGATTGCGATTGAATTGTTAGAAAATGTAGGGGCAGAAAATATAGAAAACGATGAAGAAATTTGATGGAATGCTTGTCTGAATGTGTGACCGTCATTTATTTTTTTATTTGTTAGAGTTTTAAAATATTAAGATCGCTTATTTCTAAATTTCTTTGAATAAAAATCCACCCTTTGATTAAATTAACTCTACGTGTAGAAAAGAGGATATTTAATGAGGGGAATTTTGTTTTTATGGTTTTGCGCTGTACTCTACAGGTTACGATATGAATAGTGTTAATAGTATACGGTCAACTTTTCTAGATTATTTTCATCTTAATGGGCATAAAGTTCTTTCTTCTAGCCCTCTCGTTCCGCGTAATGATCCTACACTCATGTTTACAAATGCAGGAATGGTGCAGTTTAAAAATGTTTTTACTGGACTTGAACAGCGTCCTTATAAGCAGGCAGCAACGGCGCAAAAATGTGTCCGTGCCGGTGGAAAGCATAATGACCTTGATAATGTCGGCTATACAGCACGTCATCATACATTTTTTGAAATGTTAGGTAATTTTTCTTTTGGTGATTATTTTAAAGAAGAAGCCATTTTTTTATCATGGAATCTTTTAACAAAAGAATTTTGTCTTCCAAAAGAAAAGTTGTTAGTGACAGTTTATTATAGTGATGATGTAGCTGCTGAATTATGGCGTAAAATTTCAGGTCTTCCTGATGAAAAAATTGTTCGTATTGCAACGTCTGATAATTTTTGGGCGATGGGAGATACAGGTCCTTGTGGTCCTTGTTCAGAGATTTTTTATGATCATGGCGATGGAATTTTTGGAGGACCACCTGGAAGTGCAGATGAAGAGGGTGATCGCTTTATTGAAATTTGGAATCTTGTTTTTATGCAGTATGAGCAGATAAGCAAAGAAGAGCGTGTTGAATTGCCTCATCCTTCTATTGACACAGGCATGGGATTAGAGCGCATTGCTGCTGTTTTACAGGGTGTTCATGATAATTATGACATTGATCTTTTTCGTGCATTAATTATAGCATCTCAAGAGATAACAGGGGTTAAGGCAACGGGTGAATTTGTTGCGAGCCATCGCGTGATTGCTGATCATCTTCGCTCATGTGCGTTTTTGATTGCTGATGGTGTTCTTCCTTCCAATGAAGGAAGGGGATATGTTTTACGTCGTATTATGCGTCGTGCTATGCGTCATGCGCACCTCCTTGGTGCTAAAGAACCTTTAATGTGGCGACTTTTGCCTGCTTTAATTCACGAAATGGGACAAGCGTATCCTGAATTGGTGCGTGCTGAATCTTTGATTTCAGAAACTTTGAAGTTAGAAGAAACGCGTTTTCGTAAAACACTTGAACGGGGACTCTGTTTGTTGAATGAAGCAAGTACTACTCTTAAAGAAGGAGACTCTTTGAGTGGTGAAGTTGCTTTCAAGCTTTATGACACCTATGGTTTTCCGCTTGATTTGACACAAGATGTTCTGCGTCGTCGCGGAATATTTGTTGACGTTGACGCTTTTGATAAGGCGATGGAACATCAGAAAGAGGAAGCACGTGCCAATTGGACTGGTTCCGGAGAAGCCGTTACGGAAAAGATCTGGTTTTCGCTTCGTGAAAAAGTGGGGGCTACAGAATTTTTAGGTTATGGTACTGACACAGCTAAAGGTATTCTTACAGCTCTTGTGTATGACGGTAAAATTGTTGATCATATTTCTTCAGGGCAGAAAGCCGTTCTTGTTGTAAATCAGACACCTTTTTATGGTGAATCTGGTGGGCAGATTGGTGATAGCGGTATCATTTCTCATGAAAATTTTATTTTTGAGGTGCATGATACCCAGAAAAAAGGTGATGGTGTTTTTATCCATATTGGTGAAGTGAAATCTGGTCGGGCAAGGACATCTGATTGTGTAGAATTAACCGTTGATGTTGTTCGTCGTAAGAAAATTCGTGCGAATCATTCTGCTACCCATTTATTACACGAAGCTTTACGCCAAATATTGGGAGCTCATGTTACACAGAAGGGATCTCTTGTATTGCCAGATCGGTTACGATTTGATTTTTCTCATCCAAAACCTGTTTCTTTAGAAGAACTGAAAAAAATAGAAGATTTAGCGAACGATATTGTTTTGCAAAATAGTGAGGTAACAACTCGCCTTATGCTCGTGGATGATGCAATTTCTGAAGGGGCTATGGCGTTATTTGGTGAAAAATATGGTGACGAAGTTCGTGTTGTTTCTATGGGGAACCAACGTGAACAGGGAGAATTAAAGAAGAATTGGTCAATCGAGCTTTGTGGTGGCACACATGTGAAGAGAACAGGAGATATCGGTTTGATTCATATTGTTTCTGAAAGTTCTGTAGCAGCTGGAGTTCGTCGTATCGAGGCTTTAACAGGTACAGCGGCACGCCTATATCTGAACCGCCAAGAGGAGCATATCCGTGAAATTGCTGATCTTTTAAAGACTTCTTCTGCTGATGTAGAAGAACGTGTTCGGATTTTGCTTGATGATCGTCGTAGACTTGAAAAAGAGTTGAATGATGCGCGCAAGAAAATTGCTTTAAATGGTGGGGACATGAAGAGTGGTCAAGCAGATATTACCATCATCAATGGCATTTCTTTTATGGGGCGTGTTGTTGAAAATATTTTACCACGAGATCTTAAAGCATTAGTGGATTCTGGAAAGAAGCAAATTGGATCTGGTGTTGTTGCTTTCATAGGTGTTTCAGAGGATGGTAAGGGGAGTGTTGTTGTTGGTGTTACGGATGATTTGACTGATAAGTTAAATGCTGTTGATTTGGTGCATATTGTTTCAGGTATCCTTGGGGGTAAAGGTGGTGGTGGCCGACCTGATATGGCGCAGGCTGGTGGGTCTGATGGGAATAAGGCTTGTGAGGCACTCGCGGAACTAAAAGCTTTTCTTGAAAGATAATTTCTGATTGGTTATTTGTGTTGCTTCGCTTCGAGATTTTTTTAAGAGGGAGCGCTTATTCTATGATGCCATGGCTTTGTACAATGGGAACACGTTTTCATCTTCTCCTATCGCTGGTTGCTCGATTGTTAAGCCGCTGGCTTTTAGTAGTTTATAAAAGCGCCCGCCTTTATTGATCAGTTCTTGAAAACTTCCTTTTTCAATTAAGTGACCATGTTCTAGAAATAGCACAATATCAGCATTGCGTATTGTTGAAAGGCGATGTGCTATAATAAAAGTGGTACGATTGTGACTTATGCAATCGAGAGCATCTTTAACGCGCGCTTCCGTTTCAACATCAAGGGCACTTGTTGCTTCGTCTAGAATGAGGATAGGGGCATTTTTTAAAACAGCGCGCGCAATTGCTAAACGTTGTCTTTCTCCACCTGACAATTGAGAACCTCGCTCGCCCACTATTGTTTCATAACGATTGGTTTTTGTTAGAATAAAATCATGGGCAGCTGCTATTTTTGCCGCTTCATAAAGTTCCTCATCCGTTGCGGTTGCTTTTCCTATCGAGATGTTGTCGTGGATAGTCCGATTAAAAAGGCCAGCGTCTTGAAATACTGTTGCTAAAGATTTGCGTAAGGATTCGCGATTAACAGAGCGTATATTTATTCCGTCAATAGAGATATTTCCAAATGTAGGGTCATACACGCGTTGCAACAAATTGATTAATGTTGTTTTTCCAGCTCCTGTTGGTCCTACAATTGCAACAGTTTGTCCTGTTTTAACTTCAAAGGAAAGGTCAAAAACACCTTGAGAAGAATTTGGGAATTTATAAGTAACATGATGAAATTGTACGGCACCTTTAACATTTTGGAGGGAAGGTAGATTTACAGGTTCTTTGATATAAAAGGTTGAGTCTTCCATTGCAAAAAATTCTTGTAATTTTGCTTGTAAGGATATGGTTAAATTAAAAAAATTGCTCATTTGATCCAAACGACAAATCATTAATTGTGCAAATCCGACGAATGCGACCACCTCACCTACACGTAATTGGTTTTTTGCTACAAAAAAAGCTCCAAGCAAAAGAACACAAACTATTGAAATGGTTGAGGCCATTCGGTTTAAGCCACTTGCAAGAGCCCACCAATTGAGAACAGGGTTTTGTGCTTTAAGAAGATTGTTTGTATGCTGATGCAGTACGTAAGCTTCTTCCTTTATTCGGTTATAGCTTTGTACAATGGAAACGTTAGAGATTGAATCGCTGACATGTTTAAAAAGGTCATGATGGTAGTTTTCTACAGCCGCTTGTCCGTCTTTTGTTTTTCGCATCACTAAACGTGCAATCAGTACATAAATGATGGCGAGTACAACCAAGACTGTTGAAAGACGCCAATTCATGTTAAAGGCTATGGGAATGAGAACGAATAAGGCAACAAGCGTTGAGAGATGTTGACGCATAAAATCAAGCCATATAGTTGACATAGAGTCTATGGCGCGCAAGAGTGTATGGAGAGTATTAGAAGTTCCGCGTTGTTGATGCCAGATTAAAGGCATAGTAATGATCCGCTCAAAGGATTCCGTTAAAACAGCTAAGCGACGTCTATGTGCTAAACGATCAGCACCACGAGCAACAAGGACATAAGCAATAATATGTGAAAGCCCAAAACAGGCCCAAATGGTGAGAGTTAAAACAATACCTGATTTTTCTGCAATAGCATCAATGACGCGTCCAAATAAAATAGGTTCTGCAATGGTGATGATAGCCAATATAATATTTGCTGAACAGATTAAAAGAGATGTATTTTTTTCTCTGTTTAGGTAGCTGAGAACACGTGCATAGGTTTTGAATAAGGACACAGAGCATTATCTCCAATAGTTACCAGAAGCGGTAAAGGTTATAGTTCTGATAATCATTAGGTTTGAGTTAATAAAATTTTCTCAGTAAGAAAATGCAATTTTAGATACTGACTGTAATATGGTGTGATAAAGCCAGTTCTATAGGATATGAATTTTTGCGTTTATAAAGATAAGATATAAAACGGATCAAGAAAATTATCTGATAAGGGAAGTATTATGGTAGGCGTCGAAATAAAACAGGTTTCGGTAGATGAAAACGGAATGCGTTTGGATCGCTGGTTTAAAGTGCATTATCCAAGAGTTGGATTTGGATATTTACAAAAGTTGCTCCGTTCTGGCCAGATACGGGTTGATGGTGGGCGTGTTAAAACCGATACGCGTCTTCTCATGGGGCAAGTTGTGCGCGTTCCTCCTTTTCCTGTTGATGATAAGGAAAGCTTTCCTATAACGGATAAAACACTTCGTGGACAGGATGATGAAACCGTTTTGAAAAAGATGCTCCTCTATGAAGATCCAAAGATTTTTGTTTTTAATAAGCCTGCGGGGTTAGCTGTACAAGGTGGTTCTGGTTTGACGCGCCACGTGGATAGCATGCTTGAGGTATGGCGCAATAAGAAAGGCGAAAAACCACGTTTAGTGCACCGCCTTGATCGTGAAACATCTGGTGTGCTCATTGTTGCGCGATCTAGGAGTGCTGCGCAGGCTTTAACAGCTGCTTTTAGAGAGCGGGAAACGAAAAAGACTTATTGGGCATTGGTTCGGGGAGTGCCTAAAAAAAAGCAGGATAAAATTTCAACATGGGTGGTGAAGGATATTACTGCACAAGGTGATAAAATGCGTGTTTGTGAACATGGAGAGCCAGATTCTAACCATGCGGTTTCTTACTATCGCGTTTTAGATACTAGGGGGAGGGCTCTTTCGTGGCTTGAAATGGAACCCTATACGGGGAGAACACATCAGCTACGTGTGCATGCCGCCCATATGGATCATCCTATCATTGGTGATTCAAAATATTTTTTTTCTGATAGTAATTGGGCATTACCAGGGGGAATTCAAAACCGTCTTCACCTTCATGCCCGCCGTATTCGTATTCCTCATCCTTCAGGAGGGGTTTTAGATATTATCGCACCTTTACCACCTCATATGGTACAAAGTTTTAATCTTTTGGCTTTTAATGAGGATGATGATAACACACAATAAGGTTATTTATCCTATTACGTTATGCCGGTAAAGCAGCATTACGGCGAAGTTTAGGGTGATGATATTGGGTAGGGAAATTTATGTAGAAGGGGGATGTTAGGCGAATGATTGAGGTGCCTTTCCAGCTGTTAAGCAAGATAGGATAAAGGTAAAGAGTAAAATGCACTGTTCCATAATCTTTCTGTTGATGCGCGTTTTTCCCTTTTAAATTCTGCAAAAAATATTTTAAAAACAGTAAAACTGTGTGGAAACCATTTGTAGGTGGATGATTAGCAAGATGATGAATGCATTTTTATTAGTAAATTCAATGTATTAAATTTTTAAAGTAAGATAAAACATTTTTTAAAATTATTTCAACAGTTGTTACTGAATATAAAAACAAGACTTTTGTCTTGTTTATAAAATAAAGGGCATAGTCTTAAATCAGATTGAGGTTTATGAAATCTCTTTCTTTGAGGCGAGGTGGAGGTCAATGTTTGATGTTCAAAAGAATCTTTGGGATTTATGCGTTAAATTTTTCTGTATAGGGTGTTAAAGTTTCGAGTACATGTATAAATTTTTCAAATTGCTATAATTTTCTGTTCATGTTTTAATCATAGTGTTTATTTTTATATAGTCGATTTTAAGTAACAATGGTCGATTCATAAAAGATTACACTGAAAAAATCTTACAAAATAATTTCTCATTACTTTGGGAGTTTTTATCCTTATATTATGTCTGATAAAACGAATTTGCCTTTTGATAAAGAACATATTGAACAAATAGAGTTACGTTCTGCTTTACAAGAGCGTTATTTGTCTTATGCGCTTTCTACTATTACACACCGTGCATTGCCTGATGTACGTGATGGTTTGAAGCCTGTGCATAGGCGTATTGTCCATGCTATGCGTTTACTTAAACTTCATCCAGGGCACTCTTATGCGAAATGTGCGCGGATTGTTGGTGATGTTATGGGAAAGTTTCATCCACATGGTGATGCATCTATTTATGATGCATTAGTGCGTTTGGCTCAGGGCTTTGCTGTTCGTTATCCATTGGTTGATGGACAAGGCAATTTTGGTAATGTTGATGGTGATAACGCTGCTGCTATGCGGTATACAGAAGCACGTATGACTGAAGTGGCGGCTTTATTGCTTGAGGGAATTAATGAGAATGCGATTGATTTTCGTTTAACCTATAATGAGGAAGAGGAAGAGCCGGTTGTTTTACCAGGAGCTTTTCCTAATCTTTTAGCAAATGGTTCATCAGGTATAGCGGTTGGTATGGCAACATCTATTCCACCCCATAACGTTGCGGAGCTTTGTGATGCAGCGCTACATTTAATTGCACATCCTGATGCACATGATGAGGAATTAAATCAATTTGTGCTTGGACCTGATTTTCCAACAGGTGGCATTTTAGTTGAGCCTAAAAAGAGTATTGAGGAATCTTATCGGACAGGGCGTGGTTTTTTTCGGTTGCGTTCGCGTTGGCATCAGGAAGCCGGCAGTCGTGGTGCTTATGTGATTATTGTTACTGAAATTCCCTATCAAGTTCAAAAGTCACGACTTATTGAAAAAACAGCAGAATTATTGCTTGCTCGGCGATTACCAATGCTTGAAGATATTCGTGATGAATCGGCAGAAGATATTCGTATCGTACTTGTTCCTAAAAATCGTACAATTGATTCTGAACTTCTCATGGAATCCCTTTTTAAATTGACTGATTTTGAAGTAAGATTTCCTCTAAATCTCAATGTTTTGTCTTTGGGAAAAATACCTAATGTTCTTTCTTTGCGCGAAAGCTTGCAGCAATGGCTTGAGCATCGTCAAGAAGTACTTATTCGTCGCTCTCATTATCGTCTTGATGAAATTGATCGTCGATTAGAAATTCTCCACGGATATCTTATCGCGTATTTAAATCTTGATGAGGTGATTCAGATTATTCGCGAAGAGGACGAACCCAAAAAGGAACTGATTGGCCGTTTTGAATTAACAGAAAATCAAGCTGAAGCTATTCTTAATATGCGGTTGCGGTCTCTCCGTAAGCTTGAAGAATTTGAAATTCGTAAAGAATTTGAAACTCTGAAGGTTGAAAAAGAAAAATTGCAGAGTCTGTTAGCTTCTCATACAAAGCAATGGGAAATAATTTCAGAAGAAATCATAAAGGTTCGTAAAATTTTTGGTCCTGATACTTTTTTAGGGAAAAGGCGTACGTCATTTGAAGAAGCTCCAAAGCATGATATTAGTGATATTCATCAAGCAATGATCGAAAAAGAACCAGTCACGATTGTTATTTCTGAAAAGGGGTGGATGCGTGCTTTAAAAGGACATTTAAGTGATTACAAAGCACTTTCTTTCAAAGAAGGGGATTGCTTAAAGTTAGCATTTCCGGCTTTCACTACAGATAAGATTGTGGTGGTAAGTACTGGCGGAAAATTTTTTTCTATTACTGCAAATAGTTTGCCTGGAGGACGGGGGCATGGTGACCCCATTCGTCTTTTAGTTGATATGGATGATGAGCATGATGTTTTGATAGCTTTTGTGCACAATGCGGAGGAAAAACTTCTCTTGGTTTCATCTCATGGAAATGGCTTTATTGTTCCTGCTATGGAAGTAATTGCGAATACACGAAAAGGCAAGCAGATTATGAATGTGAAATCTCCTGATAAAGTAAAGCTTTGTATTCCAGTAAAAGGTGATCATGTTGCAGTGGTTGGTGAAAATCGTAAAATGCTTATTTTTGCCATTGAACAAATCCCAGAAATGAATCGTGGTAAAGGTGTTCGTCTACAACGTTACAAAGAAGGTGGTATTCTCGATGCTAAAATCTTTTATTTATCAGAAGGTTTAACTTGGCAAAATACAGCTGAGCGCTGCTTTAATCGCTGTTCTGATGATCTTATTGAGTGGATGGGGAATCGTGCTGGCATAGGGCGCTTGGTGCCAAAAGGATTTCCAAAGTCAGGAAAATTTACCAAATAATCAATATAGTATATTTAATTGTTAGTTTATAAAAACCAAAAAAGAATCCTTCGTGGTTTTATTACTAGCTAGGAGTGTTGTTAATTTGCCTCGCAGCTTTTATTCATGAGGGTTGCTATTATATTGTCTAAAGAGATGCCCACGTTCGGCCCATAAAACTAGAACTATGGCAATAAGACTAAGAAAGAAAAAACCTGCCGAATTAGGGATGGTTGTTTCATTAAATTGTTGCGCAATAAAAAAGCTAAGGCCTGTTCCGATAGATGTTTGAAGAAAACCAGATACAGAAGACGCCGTTCCAGCAATTTCACCTACGGATTCGAGAGCAAGTGTATTGAAATTTGCCATAATACCGCCGCAGGCAAACATCAGTATACAGAATAGCAACATATAAAAAGGGAAAAGGATAACGCCATCTGCTAAGATGGATCCGATAAACCAGATGAATGAAGTGGCACAAAAGAGTAAAAGCATTGTGTGTGCGATACGGCGCATTCCAAGACGTCCGACAAGTTGAGAATTAAAGAATGAGGATAGAGCTTGAAACGCAGCACCAAGAGCAAATGCAAAGGGAAACCAGAAGCCTAAGTTATAAATCCCCTCATATGTTTGTTGTGATGTATTAACGGCGGTAAAAATGCAACCTAGAATGATAGAAGTTGCCAGTGTGTAGCAAAGTGTTGTGCGATTGGTTATAACGATCCATAGATTATGTCTGATCGAAGAAAAAGAAAGAGAGCGTTGTGCATAAAGAGTTTCAGGCAAGCGCAATTGAATCCAAATCATGAGACCAAAACCGATCATTGCCATGAATATAAAAATAAATTGCCAGTGCCCGAATAGTAGAATAACTTGTCCTGTTGCGGGGCCAATCATTGGTGCGATAAGAAAAACCATCATGACGATAGACATGACTTCTGCCATTTTTCGACCACTATAGAGATCACGTACAATGGAAACAGTGAGTACACGCATAGCGGCACCTCCCACGCCTTGCAAGATACGTAAAATAAGCAATAAAGAAAAATTGGATATAAAAGCACAACCAATCGCCGTAAATGAATAAAAAGCAAGACCAATGAGAAGGATCTTACGTCGCCCATAACGATCACTTATTGGACCAAAAAATATTTGTGTGATACCATAGCTCATAAGATAACAAGAAATGATATAATGCTGATCATTTTCATTAATGACATGTAAGCTATTCAAAATATCAGGCATAGCCGGTAGCATAATGTCAACGGCTATAGAATTGATAGCCATAAGCGAACCAATGAGAATAACAAATTCTTTATAGCCGATTTTTTTTCTAATCGTATCACTATGCGTTTGTTCGTCGATTGAATGTGACATATGCGTCCTTGAAATAAAAATTTCGACTGAACACGGTTCTATAAAAGACTGGATAAAATAAAAGATACCTATGGTTTATTGCAGGGAATATTCTTTTCTTTTAGAAGTTCTTGCAACTCATTATTTTGAAACATTTCTTTCACAATATCACAGCCACCAATAAACTCACCTTTAATATAGAGTTGGGGAATTGTTGGCCAATTTGAATAGTCTTTAATTCCTTGACGTAATTCATGAGAAGCTAAGATATTGATCCCTTTATAATTTAATCCCAGATAGTCAAGCATTTGAACAACCTGTCCTGAAAATCCACATTGTGGAGCATCAGGTGTTCCTTTCATGAATAAAACGACATCATTTTTTTTAATTTCGTTATCAATGAAATCATGAACAGTGGTCATTATTTATTCCTCAAGATTGCAGATTTTTACAAGTGTGTATTTAGATTTGCCCTATTTTCTAATCGTATTGTGTGAATGAATGCAAGAAGAAATTTTAAATTATTTAGGAATATTCGTTTGCAACATTAAAGCATGAAGATCACTACCCATATTACCTTTAAGAGCATCATAAACCATTTTATGCTGTTGGACACGACTTTTACCGCGAAAAGTTTCGGAAATAACTTCGGCAGCATAATGCTCTCCATCGCCAGCGAGATCACGAATTGTCACAATTGCATCGGGGATGCCTTCGCGAATAAGAGTTTCAATTGCATGGGCACTCATTACCATGATTATTCTCCTTTATTTATTTTTATGAGCGTAGCATAAGCAAAAAGAGACAAAAACTCTTTATTTTTCACCCATAAATTGCGGAAACCAATTTTCATAGGCTTGTGTTAGTTTTTCTACTGAAAGTGTTAATATCCCATCTATATTAAGAGCATCCCCTTCAACAATACCAAGTTCTGTTAAAGAAACTGTGTTTTTTTGGGCAAGTTCTTTAAGACTATTAAGACTATGAGGTTTAACGCTTAAGAGATAGCGCGCTTGGTCTTCGCCAAAAAGTTCTGCATGATACGGTTGTTTATTGCTTAATTTGGCTTTGATTCCCTTACCTGATTTAATGACCATTTCCGCAAGAGCAAGGGCTAACCCTCCGTCAGAAATATCATGAGCGGCATGAACAAAACCATGATGAATAACATCTCTCACAAATTGTCCATGTTTTTTTTCAAGTTGTAAATCTACGTAGGGTGGGGCACCTGTCGTGATATTTAAAATATCATGTGCATAGATTGATTGTCCTAAATGAGAGCCACAAGCTCCAATCAAAACAATATTATCTCCATTTTTCATGCCGTTGATTGTCACCATTTTAGACCAATCAGCAAGAAGTCCAACACCAGCGATTGTGGGGGTAGGAGGAATTGCTTCTCCATTTGTTTCATTATAAAGAGAGACATTTCCTGAAACAATAGGAAAATCGAGAACTTTACAAGCTTCACCTATTCCTTTAATGGCAAATACCAATTGTCCCATGATCTCAGGCTTTTCAGGATTACCAAAATTGAGATTATCTGTAGCGGCTAGTGGTTTTGCGCCGGTAGTGCTAATATTTCTCCAGCATTCTGCGACAGCTTGTTTTCCCCCTTCATAGGGATCAGCTTCACAATAGCGAGGCGTTACATCAGAAGAAAAGGCAAGAGCACGTTTGTCGTTATTGCTTACACGGACGACTCCTGCATCGCCTCCTGGGCGAACAAGCGTATTACCTTGTATAAAAGTGTCATATTGTTCATAAACCCATCGCCGTGAACTTTGATTGGCAGAGTTTAACAGTGTAAGGAGTGCATCACCAAGATTTTCGACTTTCTCAACGTTTTCTGCTTTAAGAAGTATTCTTTTAGCAGGCTCACTCCAAGGACGATCATAAACAGGTGCTTCATTTCCCAGTTCTTTTATAGGAAGATTAACGACTTCTTCCCCTTGATGCTTTACGCGAAAATGTAAATCGTCTGTTGTTTTGCCAATAATGGAAAAATGAAGTCCCCATTTATGAAAAATTTCAGCTGCTTGTTGTTTCATTTCTGGTTTCAGTACCATGAGCATACGCTCTTGGCTTTCAGAAAGCATCATTTCGTAGGCTGTCATGTTTTCTTCACGAACAGGAACTTTATCGAGGTTAAGCTCTATACCCAAATTTCCTTTTGCTCCCATTTCAACTGCAGAAGATGTTAAGCCTGCTGCTCCCATATCTTGGATAGCAATGACAGCTCCTAGTTCCATGAGTTCTAAGCAAGCTTCAAGGAGGCACTTTTCTGTGAAAGGATCACCTACTTGAACGGTTGGGCGTTTTTCACTGATTGAATCATCAAATTCGGCAGAAGCCATTGTTGCTCCACCGATACCATCACGTCCTGTTTTGGCACCAAGATAAACGACAGGAAGCCCTACTCCTTGCGCTTTAGAGTAAAAAAGAGAGTTTGTTTTTGCAATACCAGCGGCAAAAGCGTTGACAAGGACATTGCCATTGTAACGCTTATCAAAATTCACTTCTCCTCCAATGGTTGGAACACCAAAAGAATTTCCATAGCCACCAATTCCAGAAACGACACCAGCAACAAGATGGCGTGTTCGAGGATGATCAGGAGAACCAAATCGCAATGCATTCATGGCTGCGATAGGGCGGGCACCCATTGTAAAGACATCTCGTAAAATGCCACCAACACCTGTCGCCGCACCTTGATAAGGTTCAATATAAGAGGGATGGTTATGACTTTCCATTTTAAAAACAACACATTGACCTTCACCAATATCAACAACACCAGCATTTTCACCGGGTCCTTGAATAACACATTTTCCTTTTGTTGGAAGAGTCTTAAGCCATTTTTTAGATGATTTGTAAGAACAATGTTCGTTCC
Organism: Bartonella birtlesii IBS 325; assembly: GCF_000273375.1. Lineage (NCBI taxonomy): Bacteria > Pseudomonadati > Pseudomonadota > Alphaproteobacteria > Hyphomicrobiales > Bartonellaceae > Bartonella > Bartonella birtlesii. Next base: position 1,476,759 of record NZ_CM001557.1, on the reverse strand, counting down.
ACATTGCAGAAAAAATTCCAAGCTCAGTGAATGTTGGCTCTCTTCCAATTAAGGTTAGGATATGTTGATATTCATTTTCTTTTAGGCCATGTTGGGCAACTAATTCTGGTGTAATGGCAAAATTATTACAAGGATTCATGAGTATTTTATCCGTCAAATTAATCAAAATTTAGCATCTTTATTGTTTAAAATCCAGCCGCTTAAGTTATAGGTAATGGTATTGTTTGGTAAGGTAAAACTTATAAACCATCAATGGAAATTCTGGGGCAATGCTGATTATTTTATTGGGAAATTCAAAAAACATAAATGGTTTTTGAAAAAACCTTTGTTTGCTTAGAAAAGTACACTTTATTATGTGTGTAAAATGTTTGATTTGCACATTTACAGCCTGAGAGATGATACAGACTTTTGTTTTTAAAACAGTAAGGCAGTATAGAATCTTTTTTATTATCATCCATTTGCTAACTCTAAGGCACTTTGGAAAAGCAAACGACCATCACTTCCACCATGTGCGGGCTCAATAAAATTTTCAGGATGAGGCATTATACCAAGAATGTTACCAGCCTTATTGACGATACCGGCAACATCATTCATTGAACCATTAGGGTTTGTATTTTCTGCATACCGAAAAACAATTTGCTCATTATCTTCCATTTCTTTGAATGTTTCACTGCCGACAAAGTAATTTCCATCGTGGTGTGCAACAGGGCAGCGAATGATTTGTCCTTTAGAATAATATCGAGAAAATTTTGTGTTGGCGTTTACAACTTCGAGTTTTATTTCACGACAAACAAATTTTAATGAAGCGTTACGCATTAAAGTTCCAGGCAATAAACCTGCTTCCAACAAAATTTGAAATCCATTACATACGCCAATTATTGTAACACCTTTTTCTGCTTTTTCACGAACAGCTTGCAAAACGGGCGTTCGTGCACCAATAGCACCACATCTCAAATAGTCTCCATAAGAAAAACCTCCAGGGATAATAATGGCATCTACATCTGGAATTGTTGTTGCTGTTTGCCAAACTTTTAATGGCTCAATTCCTGTTATATGATGTAATGCCGCAACCATATCTCTATCACGATTTAATCCAGGTAATTGAATGATAGCAGTTTTCATAAAGAGACCCATTTAAAGAGATTCTATAGTGTAATTTTCAATAACGGTATTTGCTAGTAACTCTTCACACATTTGTTCAAGCTTTTGTTTTGCGGTTTCAGAAGGTTGATCATCGAGCACAACATCAAAGACTTTCCCTTGGCGAATAGAGTGAATTCCTTTGAAATTTAAACTTTTTAAAGCACAGACAATTGCTCCTCCTTGTGGATCGAGAACGCTGCTTTTTAGGGTAACTGTAATGCGTGCTTTCATTTCTTATTTCCTATTAACAAAATTTCTCTCTTTGAAATCGGGCATCAATAAAGGTGAGATATATAATGTCATTTGGTTGTTTATTTTACTAAAACAGGACCACTTGGTCGCGGCGGATCATTTTCATTGATAATTCCAAGGCGCTTTGCAACTTCTTGATAAGCATTAATAAGCCCCCCCATATCATGCCGAAAACGATCTTTATCCATTTTTTCTCGTGTTTGCATATCCCATAACCTCGCAGAATCAGGAGAGATTTCATCAGCAAGAACAATGCGCATTGTTTCATCTTCCCATAAGCGACCAAATTCCATTTTGAAATCGATAAGTTGAATATTAACTCCCGCAAAAAGCCCAGAAAGAAAATCATTAATACGAATCGAAAGTTGCATAATATCTTCCATTTCTTGAGGGACAGCCCATCCAAAGGCGGTGATATGTTCTTCCGTTACCATTGGGTCATCAAGAGAATCATTTTTGTAATAAAATTCAATGATAGATTGTGAAAGGGTGGTTCCTTCTTCCAACCCTAAACGCTTAGCAAGAGAACCAGCAGCAACATTACGGACAACGACTTCTAATGGAATAATTTCAACAGCTTTAATGAGTTGTTCGCGCATATTTATACGCTTGATAAAATGCGTTGGGATTCCCAAACGGCTAAGATGGCTGAAGATATGTTCCGAAATACGGTTATTTAAAACCCCTTTTCCGTCGATAATTTCATGCTTTTTTGCATTAAAGGCAGTTGCGTCATCTTTAAAAACTGAATATAAGTTCCTGGTTCAGGTCCTTCATATAAAATTTTGGCCTTGCCTTCATAAATACGGTGGCGACGATTCATTATAGTTCTCTATTGATTTGAGAGGTTTTAAATAACACTGATAAATAATACTATCCTAATTGATAGAATTTCTCAATGATTGCTATAACACTTCTTCTCATTTTTGTCATTGGTGCTCTGATTTAACAAGGAATAAAACTGTATAAATGGAAATTAAAGTGAAGATGATGAGTCTCTCTTGAGTTAAATTTTTGCAAGAAAATGGGAAAATACCATGAGTCCTTCGGGCCAAGGTCCATGTCCGGATTCTGCATTAATGTGGCCAGATTGTCCTGCATCAACAAAGAGTGATCCCCAATCATTGGCAAGATTCTCTGCTACTGAGAATTGACAAAATTCATCGTTTCGGCTGGCTACAACTACAGAGGGAAAGGATAACTTTTTGCAATAATAGGGGCCAAATGTCATTAAATGTTTGGGGCGTATTTTTTCATTACTTACATCTGGAGGTGCAACAAAAAAAGCACCACAAATTTTTTCTGCATTTTGTAGTGTTGCATGAAGAACTGTTGGAACCCCTAATGAATGAGCAATAATCATAACGGGTTTTTGAGCTTGCGCAATGGCGACTTTAACTTCATTTACCCATTCTTCACAAACAGGTTTTGACCAATGCGTTTGTTGAACACGGCGCGCTGTAGACAATTTTTTTTCCCATCGTGTTTGCCAATGATCAGGACCAGATCCTTTGTAGCCAGGTACAATAAGAATATCGAGTTGATGTGCTTTCATGAATTATTTCTTTCATTATCGCTTTTTATTTCATAAGAAAAAAGACAGTATCTCTGTATCTTATATGCAATTGATACAATTTTTGTTATTTCCCAAAAACACGTTGAAAAATTGTATGAATATGTTTGGTATGGTATGAAAGGTCAAACTTTTCGCGAAGTTCTGCTTCACTGAGAGCTTTTGTAACATCTTTATCATTGAGCAATTCTTCTAAAAAATCTTTTCCTTGTTCCCAAACTTTCATCGCATTTCGTTGTACTACCTGATAAGATTCTTCACGACTCATTCCAGCTTGTGTGAGCGCTAAAAGCACCCGCTGTGAATGAACAAGTCCTCGGAATTTATTGAGATTTTTTTGCATATTTTCTGGATAAACAATTAAATTTTCAATGACAGATGTGAGGCGAGTAAGAGCAAAATCAAGCGTAATGGTCGCATCAGGACCAATATAACGCTCAACAGATGAATGGGAAATATCACGTTCATGCCAAAGTGCTACATTTTCCATAGCAGGGATTGCAAATGCACGTACCATACGCGCTAACCCCGTTAAATTTTCAGTTAAAACTGGATTACGTTTATGTGGCATAGCTGATGAGCCTTTTTGTCCAGGTGAGAAATGCTCTTCTGCTTCCAAAACTTCTGTTCGTTGTAGATGACGTATTTCTATAGCTAGCCGTTCAATAGATGAAGCAATAACACCAAGCGTTGCAAAAAACATGGCATGACGATCACGTGGTATCACTTGGGTGGAAATGGGTTCAGCGCTTAATCCCAATGCTTTTGCTACATGTTCCTCAACGCGTGGGTCAATATTTGCAAAAGTGCCTATGGCACCTGAAATAGCACAAGTAGAAATTTCTTCGCGTGCTGCAAGAAGGCGTTTGTGACAACGAGAAAATTCAGCATATGCAAGGGCAAATTTGATACCAAATGTTGTTGGTTCAGCATGAATGCCATGACTACGTCCAATGGTGATAGTCTCTTTATGTTCAAAAGCACGTCTTTGTAATGCTTCAAGAAGTTGGTCTATATCTTTTAGCAAAATATCACTAGCACGCATCAATTGAATGCTAAGCGTTGTATCAAGAACATCTGATGATGTCATGCCTTGGTGAATAAAACGTGCTTCTGGTCCAATAAATTCAGCTAAGTGGGTTAGAAATGCTATAACGTCATGTTTGGTAATCGCTTCAATTTCATTAATGCGATTGACATCAAATTTAGCTACTTTTCCTTTTTCCCAAATGATTTTTGCTGCTTTTTTTGGAATAATCCCTAGTTCAGCTAAGGCATCACAGGCGTGAGCTTCAATTTCAAACCAAATACGATATTTCGTTTCGGGTGACCAAATTGTTGCCATTTCAGAGCGGGAATAACGCGTTATCATGATTTTTCCTTATTGTTTAAAGAATTGCAGCTTGGCGCAATGCATTAATGCGTGTTTTGTAAAGCTCTTTGTTGCCATTTTTATAAATTGCAGAGCCTGCGACAAATACATTTGCGCCAGCTTTTGCAGCTATGCCAATTGTATCAACTGTGATACCACCATCTACTTCAAGATCAATAGGTCTGTTAGCGATCATGCTTTTAATGCGTTTGATTTTATCTTTCATCTCTGGAATGAAATTTTGTCCACCAAAACCAGGATTAACTGTCATGATGAGGATAAGATCTAATTGATCAAGCAAATATTCGAGCACATGTTCTGGTGTGCTTGGATTTAGTGCAATTCCTGCTTTTTTTCCTATTGTTTTGATTGTTTGTAATGAACGATGAAGATGAGGACTTGCTTCAGCATGAATAGTTATAATATCTGCACCAGCCTTTGCAAAAGCGTTTAAATAAGGATCTACGGGGGTGATCATTAGATGAACGTCAAATATTGCTTTGGTTAATGGACGCAGTGTCTTGACGACATTAGGACCAAAAGTGATATTGGGAACAAAGTGACCATCCATGATATCAAGATGAAGCCAATCTGCACCGGCATCAATAACATCTAATACTTCTTGGCCAAGTTTAGAAAAATCAGAAGCCAAAAGTGAAGGTGAAATGAGATGAGAATGGGGCATTAAGTTCTCCTTGATTGGCCGTTTTTATCACGTCATTGTGTATACTAAAATATCTTTTGTTTTATGACGTGAAAGAAAAATAGATGTCATAGTCATAGGTCTTTTATGGAAAGATTATTTGAAATTTTAAAGTTATATTAAGTAAAAGATATGTCAAATCATACAACACATTTAATGCCTGAACTTCAACATAATATTACCGTTTCTTCGCAAGAATATCGAGATGCTATGAGTCATTTTGCAGGAGCTGTGCATATTGTAACAACAAATGGCATTAAGGGGAGGTGCGGGGTAACAATCTCAGCGTGTTGTTCTTTATCTGATGATCCTCCAACGCTTCTTGTTTGCCTCATGCGACATAGCCTTAAGAATCGGTTGTTTATAGAAAATGGAAATTTTTGTGTTAACAGTTTGGCGGGAAAACATCGTTTATTAGCAGATATTTTTTCTAGGCGTTGCAATATTACACAAAATGAACGTTTTGGTATAGCACAATGGAAAACTTTGCTGACAGGTGCCCCTAGTCTTTCAGATGCTTTGGCGTCGTTTGATTGTCGTTTGATTTGTTGGCATCAACATGCAACTCATTATGTTTTGATTGGTGAAGTTGTTGCTATCAATCGTAATCGAGAAGAAGATGCTTTGGTGTATTTAAATCGTGGATATCATGCTCTTCCTCTGTAAGTTTTTTTGTTTTTGTATATTGAGGCGATTCATTGTTGATATGGTTCAGATTTTTTTTACAATCACTGAGGCAGGTTATTGCGTATAGCACTGGAACATTTTCTTTTTTATTTATAGGCTTATGGATATGGCTAAAAAAGGGGATAGGTAGGCTGTGATCAGGTAATTATATCTTAAGAGCAGATGCTATGCAAAAAAATCATGAAGATTTCAATTATGTTTTTAGGGCAAGGCATTGGTAGAAGTGCAGAAAAAAGCATTTTACACTTGTGTTGATTGGTGTTGCACAATATATAGTCCGCACATACCATATATTGGAGGTTTTTATGGCATGAGCGAAGAGATTGATGATCAATATCACCCTAGTGAAGATGAACCTTTTATGAATGAGCGACAAAGGGCTTATTTTCGTGCTAAATTGGTTTCTTGGAAGAATGATATCTTAAGAGAAGCGCGTGATACTTTGGAAAATTTGCAGGAAGAGAATGTTGGTCAACCCGATTTGACGGATAGAGCGTCTTGTGAAACTGATCGTACAATTGAATTACGTGCTCGTGATCGTCAGAGAAAACTCATTTCAAAAATAGAAGCAGCTTTGGAGCGTATTGATAACGGAACTTACGGTTTTTGTGAGGAAACTGGCGAACCTATTAGTTTAAAACGTTTGGAAGCTCGGCCAATTGCAGTTTTATCATTGGAAGCACAAGAGCGCCATGAACGACGAGAACGGGTTTATCGTGACGATTAAAACAAATTGGGGTGGTAAAAAACACTCAGTGCTAGAATTTAGCCTTTCATTTGTTCTGAGCAGGAATAAATAGAGAAGGTTCTTGCCGTCCTTCAATTTCGGCGGTGATTGCTGAGTCTTTTACATGTTGATTCATAGAAAAAGTGTTGTTGTCGTTGGGTGTTGGTTCTCTTTTGTCTAAAGAAAAAGGTCTTTTTTCTATAGAATTCTGGTTCGGATTGATTTTTGTTGTTGTTGATATTGGCTGTATTTCTTTCGTTTGCGTGATAGATGTGCCGGTAATATCAGATTCTACAACAACATCTGTAAATCCACCAATAAGAAGCAAATGCTCTTTATCATTACAACGTACTAAAACAAGTCGACGTGTGCGATCGATAGCAATGGTTTCGCAGACAATTAATCGTGATGGATGCTGTTTGCTTTTAAGCCTTCTTTTATTTAAATAGCGTAAAAGAAAGATAATCAAAACAATAGCTGTAAGTATTATGATGAAAAACATAAAGCTTGTTATTATGTTTACATTGAGTGCGTCTATTTTTCTTGATAACCAAACATACATAAAATTTCTTTCATTTTAGAATGCAAATATTATTTTTTATTGAGATAAGTTTGTAAAGATACCCTTAAAATATTCACTTAATATAATATAAAAAGATCTTTTAAAATTGAGTAATTGTTTTGGGAGGATATTATCGTGGTATATACTTTATGAAAATGCTTATGAGAGTAATTTAGGTTATAAGAAACAGCTATAATCAAGGCAAAGTGAGATGGATAAAGGTTTTGAGAATAGTGAAAAACCATCAGCTTCTTCTATATATCGGGGAGGTATGATGCTTCGTGTTGTTTTGGTAATCGTTTTTCTCTGCATTTTAGGTGTTATAGGTTTTTTTTATCCGCAAAGCTTTTTGCAAAAGGTTGGGGGCATATTTTTTTTGGTTTTGGCGGTTATAGGGGTTGCTGCACTTGTTTTGAGTGGAATGGGAGTTTTAAGATATAGTGGGGTGCAGTTATATGATGACTTTGATTTTAGTATTTTTGATAGTAGCGATGATGTAATTATCGTTTCTGATTTATCGGGTTTTGTTTATTATTCTAATCAAAATTATAAAAAAATTCTTACCTATAACCCTCAATCCTCTTGTTATGTAGTGATTGCTGGCCTTCCCGGTGCTGGTGCACTGGCCTATCGCTTAAAGGTTGCTGCATGTAGTTATCTTGCTGCGCAAGAAGAATTAAGGGTTGAACAGTCAATTTTTTCTTATTCTACACAAAAAAAGCCTGTTTGGTATAATATCTCGGTTCAACCGATCACGAAGCGGGGACAAAAGCTTTTATTTTGGCGCATTAGCAATATTTCGCATTTGCAGGAATGTCGTGAAGTTTTTTTTTCGAATCTGCAAGAAGCTATCAATCATTTAGATCAAGCGCCTATTGGTTTTTTATCCGTTAATACACAAGGAACTGTCCTTTATGCAAATGCGATTTTTGCCGAATGGTTTTCAATTGATTTGGCAAATTTTACTGTGGGTCAATATAGTTTTGATCAATTATTTGATAGCGTTGGAGAAAATAGCGCATGGAGTGACATTTGTTTGCAAAACGACAGATATCAAAGCTCAGATTATTCTTCGCCTTATAGGTTTTCATTATGTTTAAATGCAGAGACTGGCGTTAAGAAAATATTGAATTGTTTTATGTCTGCTTCTTCTCTCTTAGAGGAAGACACCATTTATCGTATTGTGATAATTCCACAACAAGTACAAAGACAAGAGAACGATGATCAAGTACAATTGCCTAATGCTTTAGTAAAGTATTTTTATGCGAGTCCATTTGCAATAGCAGTGGTGAACGAGAAAGGGCAATGTGTTCATATGAATGATGCTTTTTCATCACTTATGGGATGCGCTGACAAAACTTTTGATCTTTATGACATTATATCGCATCGTGATCATGTACAGTTAGAGCGTGCATTCCAAAAAATTACGACAAATAAAAATTATACAGTTTCGATAGAAACTGTTTTAGAAAAAAATGAAAAATGCCATTTGCGTCTCCATATCATGCCTACAAAGTCCTATTGTGATGATTCTTTACGGGATTTTGTTATTATTTCTGTTATGGAAATAACAGAGCAAAAAACGCTTGAAGATAAAATGATGCAAAGTCAGAAAATGCAAGCTGTTGGGCAATTGGCAGGCGGTATTGCTCATGATTTTAACAATGTCTTAACAGCAATTTTGATGTCGTGTGATCTTCTTTTAAATACGCACCGTAGTTCTGATCCTGCACATGCTGATCTTATCAATATTAAAAACAATGCCAATCGTGCAGCTGCACTTGTCCAGCAATTACTTGCTTTTTCTAGAAAACAAACACTTCGACCTGAGGAAGTTGATTTTACAGAATTTTTATCAGATATTCGCAATCTTATTTTACCTCTTTTAGGCAATAATGTTCAGTTAAAAATTATTCATGGAAGAGATTTATGGAGCGTTGAAGTTGATCAAGCATCTTTTCAGCGTGTCATTATGAACTTGGTTATTAATGCACGTGATGCCATGCCTAATGGAGGTGTTGTTACGATTGCAACAAACAATATTACAAAACAACAAAGTACAGAGTTCGATCATGTTGGTTTTGGAATCGGTGAGTATGTGCAATTGACTATTTCAGATACAGGAATGGGAATATCATCTTCTATACAAGAAAAAATGTTTGAACCATTTTTTACAACAAAAGAAGTTGGAAAAGGAACTGGGCTTGGTTTATCAATGGTTTATGGCATTATCAAACAGACAGGCGGGTATATTTATTGTGAAAGTAGAGAGGGGGAAGGAGCCGCATTTCATATTTTTCTTCCTCGTTATATTCCTAGTCTTCACAGTGAAATTTCTCGGCAGATAAAAAAAGATGAAGAACAAGAAAAAAATATAGACTTAACAGGATCTGCGACTGTTTTGTTGGTTGAAGATGAAGATGCTGTCAGAATGGGTGGGGTAAGAGCTCTTCAAATGAGAGGGTATACGGTTTTAGAGGCGGCAAGTGGAGTGGAAGCACTTGCCATTCTTGAAAAAAATGATGGAGCTGTTGATATTATTGTTTCTGATGTGGTGATGCCAGAAATGGATGGTCCAACGTTGCTTAATGAAGTACGTCAAAATTATCCTGATATCAAATTTCTTTTTGTTTCTGGATATGCAAAAGACGCATTTGCTAAAAACCTCCCACAGGATGCTGTTTTTGGTTTTTTATCTAAACCATTTACACTCAAACAGTTAGCTTTAACAGTTAAAGAAACACTTGCAGAATAAAATTATACAATAAAAAATTGTTTTATTATGCTGTAAATTACTGCTGTTTAGGAAGATAAGGCATATAAAAGTTATAGATGAGGTATTGGGGACGCTATAGAGATAAAGATTTACAGTAAGCTTTTTTGTAGAGCTTATGAAAGGGGATATATGCTAAGTGGAATGCACCAAAAGAAGCAGAACTCTTTAAAGATCAGTGCTACTGAGAAGCGGCATTTTTGAGAATGAAGAAAGATCAATATTTTAAGATTTTGTAGATAAGAATTTAGAATATTTTTAAAAAATAAATATAGGAATGCATAAAATGAGAGCAGTAAACAAATAATATTTATTCGGAAGTTTATTGTTAGCATTTAAAAAATATCCATTTTTGATATAAAATCATCCGTAAAGATATATGAGCTTTAGTGTATTAAAATTTTGTAGAGTTTAAAGTAGTGGAATTAAAGGAAAATTTTAAGAGCATATTGGAAAATACTCAATGACATACTCAAAAGGATAAAAGTTGTTGTTGTCTATCTATATTTTTATTGTTTCCTTCGATGAAGGTTTTTAAGGCCTGTGGATAAAGTTTATGCTCTGCTTTCAGAACTCTCTGTGCTAAATCATCAGCGGTATCATTGAAACAGACTGGAACGGCTGCTTGAGCAAGAATTTTTCCTGCGTCCATGTCTTCTGTAACAAGATGAACAGTGCAACCAGTGATTTTAACACCTGCTTGTAAAACTCTTTCATGTGTATTTAAACCTTTAAATGAAGGTAAAAGAGAGGGGTGAATATTTAAAATTCGTCCTTCATAAAGTTTTACGAAATGCGGTGAAATGAGGCGCATATAGCCTGCGAAGCAGAGAAAATCTGGTTGATATTGAGCTAAAATTGTAAAGATCGCCTCTTCATGCATTTGTTTTGTTGGATAATTTTTGTGATTAACAACATGAACAGGCAAATTATTGTGATAAGCCTTTTCGATCCCGGCGGCATAAGGATTATCACAAATAACTGCAGCGATTTCAGCAGGGTATTCCTTTTGTTTGCTGGCTTTGGCAAGGGCAGTCATATTGGATCCATTGCCAGAGATAAAAACAACAATTTGTTTTTTCATAAATGAAGTGCACCTTTATAGAGTATTTCTTTGCTTTGGCGTTTTGTTAAAACGCCAAGAGAAGTAACGCTTTCTCCTTGCATTTTGAGTGCTTGCGTAATTTTTTCAACTGTGTGTTGTGCTACGATAACAATCATGCCAATGCCACAATTAAATGTTCGTAGCATTTCTATTTCTTCTATTCTACCTTGTTTACTAATCCATGAAAAGATGGATGGAACATGAATGGCAGAAAGATTAATTTCAGCGCAGAGAGAAGGTGGAAGTATCCGTGGAATGTTTTCAGAAAAGCCTCCGCCTGTAATATGGGCAAGAGCTTTGATTCCTTTATAATGTCGTATAATGGGAAGGAGTAATTTTGCGTAAATACGTGTTGGTGTGAGAAATGCTGCACCGAGGCTTATTTGAGGATTAAAAGGGGCAGGATCTTCCCACTTTAGATGATTCTGCTGTATAATTCGTCTTACAAGAGAAAAGCCATTGGAGTGAACTCCAGATGCGCTAAGACCTAAAATTATGTCGCCTTCTGTAAGATCTTTTGCAGGAAGTAATGCATTGCGTTCGCATGCTCCTACAGAAAAGCCCGCTAAATCGTAATCTCCCTGTGCATACATACCTGGCATTTCTGCTGTCTCTCCCCCAATAAGAGCAGCGCCTGCTTGTTTACACCCTTCTGCAATTCCAGAAATAATTGTAGCACCCTGTTCAGGATCAAGTTTACCCGTTGCAAAATAATCAAGAAAAAAGAGAGGTTCAGCACCTTGTACGAGTAAATCGTTAACACACATGGCAACAAGATCAATACCTACGGTGTTATGGATACCAACTTCAATAGCAATTTTCAATTTTGTTCCCACACCATCATTGGCTGCGACCAGGATAGGATCTGTAAAGCCAGCTGCTTTTAAATCAAAAAGTCCACCAAACCCGCCAATTTCTCCATCTGCTCCTGCTCGTTTTGTTGTGCGTATAAAGGGTTTAATTTTTTCTACCATGGCATTACCCGCATCGATATTAACACCGGCTTGTGTGTAGGTAAGACCACATTTGGAATTATTGTTTATAAAATTTTGATTGCTCATTGGAGTCTTCCTTATGGAAAATCAGGTTTTGATGTTATGCCATGCCATGGTAGAGTTATCTCTGCAAGAGATATTGATATTTACTATTTTAAGAAAATAAGCAACTCTGCTTGTGTCTCATATTGAAGAAGTTTATAATCTTTGTGAAGAGTTTTTTAGGATATTTTATGAGTAAGATACCAGATAATCACGGGCAGTCTTCTCGGCAGCCTATGAAAAAAGGAGTACGTGAAAATGGATCTCGTGATCATTATAAGGCTTATGTACCAGCTTATACTCAAGTATCGTTACCAAATAATATGAAAAAACAAATTTTTTTCTGGCTTGGTACATTAGTTTTTTTCATTCTTTTTATGTTTGTTTTTGGATCTATTTTGCTTCCTTTTGTAGCAGGAATTGTGTTGGCTTATTTCCTTAATCCTATTGTTCAATTGCTTGAAAAATTTGGTATTCGTCGTGTTTTTGGTACTATCCTCATTACCTTATTTATTATTATTGTTTTTGTTGCTGCTTTAATTATTTTAATCCCTATCATTAGTTGGCAAATACAGCAATTTATGAGTAATGGTTTGCCTGTTTATATTAATCGTATTCAAACTTTTTTCGTTGAACATGATTTTGATTGGGTTCGCCGCTATTTTGGGAGTGATCCAAATGAATTACAGAGTAATATTAAAGGGCTTTTAGGAAAAAGTTCTGACTTTATTACGTCTCTTTTAAATTCACTTTTAAAGTCAGGAAAATCTATCGTTAATCTTGTCAGTTTGTTTGTGGTGGCACCTGTAGTGACGTTTTATATGTTATTAGATTGGCCCCGTATGGTTGCAGCAATTGATTCGCTGATACCACGAGATCATCTTGAAACTGTGCGCAGTATTTTTCATGAAATGGATAGAGCTATCGCTGGCTTTGTGCGTGGACAAGGTACAGTTTGTCTTATATTGGGAGGCTATTATGCTATTGGTCTTACTATCACAGGTCTCAATTTTGGTCTTTTGATTGGTATGTTTATTGGCCTTATCAGCTTTATTCCTTATATTGGTACAATGAGTGGTTTTGTACTCTCTGTTGGTGTTGCATGGGTTCAGTTTTATCCGGATAATTGGGGGTGGATTATCGTTGTGATGATACTCTTTTTAGTTGGTCAATTTATTGAAGGCTACATTCTTCAACCAAAACTTGTAGGCTCATCAGTAGGATTACATCCAGTATGGTTGATGTTTGCACTTTTTGCTTTTTCTTCACTTTTTGGTTTCACCGGGATGCTTGTTGCTGTTCCTGCCGCAGCCGCTGTTGCTGTTTTGGTTCGTTTTGCTCTCCATACTTATCTTAATTCTCAGATGTATTCGCACAGTGAAAATTCGGAGTCACTAGAATGAATGGGCGTGAAACGCAATTACCTTTAAATTTTTCTTATAATCCAGTTTTCAAATTTGATGATTTAGTGATAACGGAAAGCAATCGTATGGCTTTTCAGCTTGTTGATTATTGGCCAAATTGGAGCTTACCTATAGCCGTTTTGGTTGGAAAAGAAGGATCTGGAAAAACACACTTTTCTAGGGTATGGGCACAAAAAGCCAATGCTTTAAGTCTTCATTGCAATGAAATTGATCAAGCAGTTGCTATGGCTTCTCTAGGGCGATCATTTTTAATTGAAGATATTGATGTGGGTGAAATTAGTGAGACGGGATTGTTTCACTTGATCAATAGCGTTAAGCAAGCAAATCTTGATAAAGGCAAAGCTACTTTGTTGATCACTGCTCGTACAGTTCCATCAACGTGGAATTTAAAGTTAAATGATTTAAAAAGTCGTCTTAATTCAGTTATGTTGGTTGAAATTAATCAGCCTGATGATGCGTTGTTAAGAGCTGTTGCTTTCAAACTTTTTTCTGATAAGCAAATTATTGTTCATCCTGATGCTATTTATTATCTTGTAAGTCGTTGTGAGCGTTCACTATTTTCTTTGGGGCGTATTATTGATTCTGTTGATCGCTTGGCATTACAGAGAAAGAGTAAAATAACGCGCGCTGTTATTAGTGAAGTACTTAATATGAAAGTTCAGTAAGCACTGCTTTTTAGTAAATTGCATTTTATTTCATATGAAGTGCTTTTGTTCTATTTTCGTTTTGGTATGTGCAGTAAAATGCCATTATATTTAAATTTTTTTGTTTTTCTATGTCTAGTTTACGCGTTGGCATTGTTAGTAGAGCATAGAATTGGTAAAATAAAAACCATTAGATAAAGCGATCGAAAAAGCTGCATCATTTTCCTCATGATTCGTTTTGGATTCTGCATGAATAAAGCTTAGATGCTATCGTTCTATAGTTTTGGAGTTTTTTTAAGAGGTATATGAATTGTAGCGCTTCTATAAAAAGCTCTTAAATATCTTATTTGAGCATGTATTATTTAGAAAAAAAATTGAAAAATTTTTCTTGTAAAGAAATATAACAAAATTAAAAAAAAGCGTGTTTCCCTCTTGCACTTCTGTTATGAAAATTTTAGGGAATATGCATCAAATAAATGTAAATGGCGGAGCGTAGCGCAGCTTGGTAGCGCACCTGATTTGGGATCAGGGGGTCGTAGGTTCGAATCCTATCGCTCCGACCACGTTTGATTTTATGTGAAGGAATGGTACAATCACGTGCCTGTGGTAAGAAATTATCATTTGATGGTTGTGTATTCTAAAGGAAAGTTACCATGATCGCACGTATTTATAGTCCTGCGAAGACGGCTATGCAGTCAGGTAGAAGGAATACGGGAATTTGGATTTTGCAATATGAGCCGTTACAAGCAAAGATGCTCGAGCCTCTTATGGGGTATACTGCCACTTCTGATATGAGTAGTCAGATAAAAATCCATTTTAATAGTAAGGAAGAAGCAATTGCTTTTGCATGTAAGAATGCTATCCCTTATCGTGTAGAGAAAACACATAAAGCGATTCGGCGTGCTGTTTCTTATTCTGATAATTTTCACAGTGATAGGCAACAACCTTGGACGCATTGAGTTAAAGATGCTTTTTTTGATTGAGAAAATGATCAGTTGGTCCCGTAGCTCAGCTGGATAGAGCAACGGCCTTCTAAGCCGTGGGTCACAGGTTCGAATCCTGTCGGGATCACCATATTTTAGTAGAATCAATGTGTTATATAAAAGTTCGGGAATTTTTGTTGGGAAGGGTGTTATGTTGTTTTCTGAGCGGCTAATGGCGTTTTAAATTTAACGTATACTGCATAACAGTACATGTTGCTGTAAGCTTTTTGTTCAATGCTGATTTTAATATTCGTTGCATTGCAAGTTTTTCAAAGTGGGTTGCTCAAGCTTTCTTTAGTTAGTTTTTTTACTTTTTTACCAGGGCGAAGAGTCTCTATTTTTCAATGAGGATATTACCAGTGATATCTTTTATCCATATCACTCTAATACAAGCCTTACACAGAGAAGGATAATAATCTTAAGTGTTTTGTTATAGGTTTCAAGCGATAAGAGATAATCGTATTTGTCGATTTCTTTTTTAGTTATACTATGAAGTCTTTCATGTTAAAAAATTTGAGTAGGTTTATATTAAAATTTAAAAATTTTATTTAAAAGAGAGTATTTTTATCTGCCTAATTAAAAAGCTTTTTTTGTGGTTAGAAAATATATTACCAAGCAGGGATAAAAAGAAAATACAATATTATGATATCCTCTCTTGAAACAGCTAAACGTCAAAAATATTTTCATTTTTTTGAGGGATATTACAATCTGAATTAAAGAAGATAGTCTCTTTTACTTTAGAGTTTTTATTGTTGTTATCAGATTCTTACCAAATTGATTCGCTTGCGTGTTAAAGAGCTGGATTAAAGTTTGGATAAGAATTGTGTAAGAAAAAATTAAAATGCCTCTAATAAATTGGCTGAGGTACCAAGGATGTCATTGGAGGATTTGTAATAGTTTGATGGTATCGGTTTGGCTGTTTTATAAACGTGAGGATGGTGATGCTTAATAGTTTTGCTATTATTCATTCAGCGGTGTAGACACAAATACCGATTGGTGATAGCTCTTTCTATAAAAATGATATCTTTCTTTAAAGGCAGCTATTAACTAATAGTTTGATTAGGAAAAACAATATTTTAAAAAATAAAGAAGCTTCCTTTTGTAAAGTTTGGGAACTAGAAATTTTTAATCCATTACATATATGAAACTGTTAGTGCGTTTATAAGATTTTAGAATGATTTTCTCAAAAGAATTGGGCAGCACTCAAAGAATGGTAAGAAGTAATTTGCTAATACTATGCATTTGAATAGAGATGTGTTGGAAAGTCCTATTCCCCAACTTTTATTTACGCATCCCTCACTGTAAAAAACATATGAAGTATCAATAACTTAATGGTAATACAAAGCTATATGGTGGGCGTGACAGGGATTGAACCTGTGACCCCTACGATGTCAACGTAGTGCTCTCCCGCTGAGCTACACGCCCATTTATTAGTGTTGCATACACCACATAGAATAACAAACGTCAATGCCTAATTTAGTTTTCTCTTCAATCAGACGCGAATGATTCAAGATATTCTTTAAGCAGCTATAAGTATTTTTTCAACCTCATTTACAAGTTCACGCAAATGAAAAGGTTTAGAAAGTACTTTTGCATCAGGAGGGGCATTGCTATTTGAATTAAGTGCAACTGCTGCAAACCCTGTAATAAACATTACGCGTAAATCAGGATCAATTTCAGTAGCACGTCGTGCTAGCTCAATTCCATCCATTTCTGGCATTACAATATCAGTAAGGAGAAGAGAAAATGGTTCTTCTTGTAAACGTTCATATGCGCTAGCACCATTATCAAAGTCAGCAACTTCGTAGCCTGCACGTTCTAAGGCTTTTACTAGAAAGCGACGCATATCGTTATCATCTTCTGCGAGCAGGATTCGTTTCATGATTATGTTCCAATGGCTCCATTCTTCATAGTTTTTGCCATATCAGCTATACAATATAGAGTTTTTATACAAAAGATGATAAAATACTCATAATTGAAATGAATGACAAAATGGTTAATTCTTATATTCTTGTCAAGAATACAGCATATTGGTTGTGAGTTGGTTAAATTCGAAATGTATTGACATAAAAGAAACGGTATTTAGATACTTCAAACGTGATCAATCGTAAATTTTTCTTCTTTTTGCTTTTTTATTTTTATTCAACTTCCATTAAAAAATTTATGTACGTATCCGTTTTATAAACTGTCTTTATAGTTAGGAAATCAGAGAAGTGTGCTGTTGCTTTTGATTTTGATAAATTATACGATAAAGTGGAGTTTTAGTACATATTTGTTTTCCACCTGGCTTCATAGGTACCTGTATCTGCAATCAGAATGCGTTTATTTATGGTCACCTTTCTTTTTAAAAAATAGATTATTATAATTGTATCTTCCCGAGAGATTTATGTCATATTGCATTGATCATTTTCAGCTATTTACCAAATTCTATTATGAGATTTATTTTAAGTTGTTAACTATATAAACGAAGCTAAAACTTTTGTGAAATTTTATATTTTTACTTTGAAAATAACCCCATTTCACGCTACGGGAGTGAATTACGAGCTTATTAAAAAACATTAGCTTATAGATATATCGATAGAAATAAATGCATCAAATGCAGCCCAAAATTGTTTTCTGTAATTCTCTTCATGCATGATTGTATCAAGTTCAGCACCTGTAATGGTGAGGCTGTCCAAGAGGTTTGTATGTTGGCATAATTGTCGTACTTCAATATTGTTTACGATATTGTTTTGATTGGCAAGGATACATAATGTCGGAATTTTTAAATGTCCATGAAGGATACGTTGTTTCACGGAAGCGATTGCATTAAGTACCGATGCCATCCATTGGGATGTTGGAGGCTTGATAGAGGAAAATGGTGCTTTATCAGAGTGCTCTGATTGCATATTTTTTTGTTTTATTTTTTTAAGCTTTGTCCCATCTTTAACAGGTAAGAAACCAAGGCCTATATCAGAAAGAAGCTGTGTTAATTTATGTTGAAAACCATTTGTTTTGTTGCCCAAAGGAGCAAAAAGAGGAGAAACGCAAAGCATTTTGTTAAACCGATGGTTAAGGAGATCCAATCCACTCAGTGCTATCAATCCACCCATTCCATAGGCTAATATAT
The DNA here is from genome assembly GCF_000273375.1 of Bartonella birtlesii IBS 325. Taxonomy (NCBI): domain Bacteria; kingdom Pseudomonadati; phylum Pseudomonadota; class Alphaproteobacteria; order Hyphomicrobiales; family Bartonellaceae; genus Bartonella; species Bartonella birtlesii. The sequence continues at coordinate 1,458,665 of NZ_CM001557.1, read as the reverse complement.
AGTAAGGTGGTGGACAATCAGAAAACACTATCTTTTTAAGAAATTCATTTAAGTCATTAATGTCATTATTAATATTAAAATGATGGTGTCGGAGCTGTTTTTTTCTATTGAAGGATAATTTTTCTCGACCGAACCAATCAAATATTGCGGTATGAAAACCGCGTTTAGATAATTTATTCATTGATAAAAAATATTCTTCTAAAATATTTTCATAGCTTTCGAGAATAACAACTGTTCCCTTCAATTTTTTTATTTCAGGACATGCTATCGCAAAACGAATTTCTCGATCCATAGCTGTTGTAAGATAGCTATTGCGGATATTGTGAGGAGTGAAATTCCTATCTGTGGGATAAAGAGGGGTTTCCAATTGGTATCCTTTGCAGTGTATTTTTGCAACTTAGTGCAAAATGAGATAACGGGAGAACTGAGATCTATGTAATGGTGAAGAAGAATTAAGAAACAGTTATATTGCTTTTCATATATTTTTATGAATTTAAACACAAAAGAGTTGAAATAATATAGAATAATTACCAGATGAATAATGTGCAGTTGCTATAATGGGACTGCGGGTTCGCGGGAAAGTTGCCCATTTAGGAACTTAGCGAATCAATTATAGGTTATAGTCGCTCTAGAGGAGGGCAGTATTTATGCGTCAAGTAGATTTTTCACCATTTTATCGTTCCACAGTAGGTTTTGATCACCTTTTTAATTGGTTTGATTCTAGAACTCAGCCTGATGATGTTTCTTCTTATCCGCCCTATAATATTGAGCGTTTAACTGAAGATTCTTATAGGATTTCTATGGCTGTTGCTGGTTTTTCTCAAGATGAAATCGATATTGAAACGCATTGTAATCAATTGATCATTAAGGGTGAGAGAAAATCTGAAAATGATGATGAAGAACGGGAATTTCTGTATAGGGGTATAGCTTCGCGCGCTTTTGAGCGACGTTTTCATTTAGCTGATCATGTTATGGTTATTGGAGCAGAACTTGGGGATGGTCTTCTTCATATTCAGCTTAAAAGAGAAATGCCTGCTGAACTAAAACCTAAAAAAATAACTGTGCAGGCGTCACCATCTACGATGAAAAATGATAACAATTGATAAAAGGCATAAAGCAATTTTAAAAGCTGAGAACGCTGAATAATTATCAACTTTTTATATCCTTTTATTGATGAGTGTTAAAAAAGCCTCTCTACATCATGGAATCGTAATTTAATTAAAGAGGGCAGGTGCATTTTATATCTGCCTTATGTTTTCTAGAAAAATTGGTCGGAGCGGCGGGATTCGAACCCACGCCCCCTTGACCCCCAGTCAAGTGCGCTACCAGGCTGCGCTACGCTCCGAACTGTGTAAAACGACTAAACGACAGTTTCTTTAAAGGCAAGAAAAAAATAAACAGAATAAAATCTAAAATGCTCTGGTACTTTTAAAGAAGGATTGCATTCACAAAATGAAATTTTGTATTGCAATATTTTTTCCTGATTAAGATAAATAATTAAGCTATTTTGCTTTTAGATTTCTCTATACATTTGCGTATTCAATCAATTATTTTACGTGTACCATGAAGATATAATACGAAGCTTTTCAGATTTATAAGTATAATGATAGATTAATGATATTGAGGAAAATTTTTCATTTTTTATTTCTGTAGAAAAAGTATTTTGTATAGGTTACGTGTGTACAGTAAAATAGAAATCTTAAATTACACAATCGATAATTATAAATTGTTGTATATGAATCTTTTATTGCCATGGAAAATGATCAAAATGTTTCATTATGTCTTGTTACTTTATTTCTGATATACCGAATAAATAAAATATCAGTGATGAAGCAATTTTAAAGTCTTTATTTTGCAAAAAAGAGTTAATAATGAGCCGTTTTTCGATAATGAGTTTGACGGAAGCCGCAGTAAATCGTGTTAAAGCGATTATGCAAGCAAAAGATGCCTATGGTATTCTTATTGGTATCAAGAAAGGTGGCTGTGCAGGAATGGAATATAGTATTACCCTTGTAAAAGAAGAGGGGATGGATGCAGATGTTGTTGAAGTGAACGGTGCTCGTGTTTTTATAGCACATGATGCAGTGTTATTTTTGTTAGGAACGCAGATAGATTATGAGGTAACAACACTTCGTTCCGGTTTTGTCTTTAAAAATCCTAACCAAGTTTCAGCATGTGGGTGTGGAGAGTCGGTAGAGCTTCGTTCTGCTTTGCAAAATCAGTTGAATGAAACATATAAAGTCAATTGAGCTTCGTGAAATTTTATTAAGTGATTCGAAAGATCTATTGATTGTTTAGGTTGATAAAGCCTGTTGTTTTTATTTTCTGTTTTTAGCTTCATTCCAAAGAGTTTCCATTTCGCTTAAAGATGCATCAGTTGGTGTTTTAGATTGAATGGATAGGGTTTCTTCAATATAGGAAAAACGATTTCGGAATTTTTTGTTTGTTTTTCTAAGTGCCTTTTGTGAATCGATATTTAAGTGGTGTGCAAGATTAAGTAGAACAAAGTAAAGGTCTCCAAATTCTGCTTCTATCTCAGTTGTTTTATGCTCTTTAATTGCTTCTTTAAGCTCATTAAGTTCTTCTTCGATTTTTGCAAAAATTTTATGATTCTCATGCCAATCAAATCCCACTTTAGCTGCTGCTTTTTGTAAAGCGAGAGCCTCTTGATCTGCGGGCTGGATTTTTTTACTTTTGTAAGAATGCTTGTCCTAGAATCGTCTGATACGCTTATTTCTTTGCAGATTTTTTTCTGTTTAACACGTTCTTTTTTTTTGATATGCTCCCATCCTTCCACTCTAAATCCGCGTTTCTTTTGTTCGGCATTTCCAAAAATATGAGGATGGCGACGAATCATTTTTGCAGTGATTGCATAAATAACGTCTTCGAATGTAAAGTAACCTTGTTCTTGTGCAATTGTAGTATGATAGATGACCTGTAAAAGAAGATCACCAAGTTCTTCGCAAAGATCAGTTCGATTTTCTCGTTCAATGGCATCAATAACTTCGTAAACTTCTTCGAGCAAATAGGGTATAAGAGACTCAAATGTTTGTTTGAGATTCCAGATACATCCGCTATCACGGTTTCGTAATGCTGCAACAATTGTGATAAGATCATTGATATCTTTTGACGCTAACACTTATATTTCTCCTATAAATGCTATGATATATTAGTTATCCCAACGTCTGTGTAACCACGCCCATTGTTCCGGATGTTCACGTACCCAACTTTCGACAATATCATTTAATTTTTGTGTAGAAGCGATTATATCGATTTCGTTTTTTTCGTTAAGCGGAAGCTTCACACGCTCATATAACTCTAAGCGATGACGTCCTCCAGAGAGACGGATACAACGTGCTGGATAAATATCACAATTATATTGTCGTGCAAGTTTTATAATTAAAGGATTTGTTTTAAGAGGTCTATTAAAAAATATTCCTAAAACACCACGGCGAAATTTCTGGTCGACAAGCATACCAACATTTTCACCTTCTGCTAACTTGGCGGCTAATGCCCAAGCAGCACCGGCTTTAGATGGAACGAGATGTCCCATGGAAGTTTGCCGAGCTTTAAGGACTCGCTTTGCAATATAAGGATTGTTAGGGGGTCTAAAAAGTACTGTAACATTTAGGCCAAAACTTTGCGCGCATATAGGAAGGAGTTCGAAATTTCCGGTATGCGCTGTAAAAAAAATATGCGGTTTTTTTTCATTTTTTAATCGCTTAAATATTTCAGCACCTTTAACTTCAATAAGACCTGGCTTCTCCGCATGAGGATCAAAATCAAAAATTTTATCAAGAAAAATATATTCGGCTAGAAATCGTCCTATATTTTGCCACATTTCTATTGCAATTTGGCGGAGCTCTTCTTCTGTTTTCTCTGGATATGCAGCTTTAAGGTTTGTGAGTGCGATCTTGTGGCGGTGTGTAAGAGGGCCGAGTGTTTTCGCTAACCAAGAAAACAAAGAAAAGCCGATGTTGGTAGGAAGATGTTTTAAAATAATTAAGGAGCCAATAAGCAAATGTCCCCACAAAAAATAAAATAATTTCTTTGTTATAATTTTAATACGGTATACAGTATTTTTGATATAGATCTTCATAGTAATTTAATCAATTTTAAGAATGATTTTACCAAAAATATCTCGGCTTTCCATTCGTTTTAAAGCCGTATCTATTTCGTTAAATCCAACAATTGTATCAATGACAGGGTGTACAATCCCTTGTGCCATTTTTTGCATGGCGTTTTGCATATTTTCTATACGGCAGCCAAATGAACCAAATATTTTAAGTTGTTGTTGAAATAACTGCATGAGATTCAGTGGTGCTGTAACTCCAGAAGTAGAACCACAAGTTACTAAGCGCGCTCCTCGTTTCATGCACAACAAAGAACCGCTCCATGTATCTGCTCCTACATGCTCAAAAACAACGTCAACACCTTTTTTTTGAGTTAATTTTCGAACAACGCCTTCAAAACGATCTTTACGGTAATTAATAACATGATCTGCTCCAAGAGATTGCGCTTTTGCTATTTTTTCATCTGAACCTACCGTTGTAATAACTGTACATTCCATATGTTTTGCGAGTTGAATAGCTGCAGAGCCGATACCAGAACCGCCTGCCTGTATCAGAACTGTTTCTCTTGATTGTAGTTTTGCATTATCGAAAAGCATATGTTCTACAGTACCAAAAGTAATTGGAGCAACAGCTGCTTGAAATTCATCACATTTTTGAGGAGCTGGAACTAACAGACGTGCTGGTAAAGTGACAAGTTCACAGGCAAAGCCGTCAAGATGAAAACCGTAGACACCTTTTACGTGACTGCAAAGATTATCACGTCCTTCACGACAAGCTTGGCATATTCCGCAGGTTTGTGCACCATAGATCGAAACGATTTGTCCAAGGTGTAAATTTTTAACATGGTTGCCTAATTGTACAATTTCACCGGAAGCTTCTGCACCAATGATAAGTGGCATTTTTCTTTTTGCGAAAGCCATACCACGCCAGCCCCATACATCAATATGATTGAGAGCAACGGCTTTTATACGCACTGTTACTTCATCGGGGAGTGGAGGAGGCGGTGGTGCAATATTGGTAATTTCAAGCTGGCGTTCATTTAGCAGTTGTAGCGCACGCATTATTAACTTTCTTCAATTATAATAGCTATAGCTTTAGTATGATTAATTTTGATCCGTATGGAAAAGATTATCCTTTATAGGCTGTAATAACAAGACTGGTATTTTGACCGCCAAATCCAAATGAATTTGACAAAATCGCATTGACACAGGCTTTACGGCTATGATTTGGAACAACGTCTAAGGGGATAGCAGGATCAGGATCATCATAATTGATTGTAGGGGGAAGTATACCTGATTGAATCGTTAAAAGTGAAAAAACAGCTTCTATGGCGCCAGCAGCAGTCAATGTGTGTCCAATCATTGATTTATTTGAGGAAACAGGAATATGTTTTAAAATATCACCAAAGACTGTTGATAATGCAAGATACTCCATCTTTTCATTTTCGGGTGTTGAGGTTCCGTGTGCATTAATATAGTCAATTTCATTGATGGTTATTTTTGCATCCTCTAAAGCTTTGCGGACAGCCTCAATTGCTGGAGATGCATCGGGTTTTGAACGCGTACGGTGAAAATCATCTGCTGTTTCTCCACAGCCAGCTAAAATTCCTAAAATTGTTGCATTACGCTCTAATGCACTTTTGAGAGATTCAAGAACAAGAGCGCCTGATCCTTCTGCCATAACAAAACCATCACGGTCGCGGCTAAAGGGCTTTGCAGCTTTTTCTGCAGGATCATTCTGGGTTGAAAGAGCCGATAATAATGAAAAGCGGATAAGGGATTCTGCTGAAACTGAGCCATCCGTAGCAATTGTGAGCGCACGATTAGTCTCTTTTCGCCGAATGGCTTCAACAGCGAGTTGAATTGCTGTTGCACCAGATGCACAAGCAGTAGAAAGTGTGATAGGAAGTCCTTTTGTACCAAATTTTTTTTGAAGTTTTTCTGCAATTGCAGCAAATTGTGTGGTTTCAAAGAGCTCCTCGTGGGGAGTATGGCTGCAGACTTCAAGAAGATTTGCATAAGAAGGATCATTTTTGCATACTCCCTCTTGAGCAAGGGCAAAGCGTGCTGCCCATTCAAGCTCAACTGGGGGAGCAGCTAAAAAGAGCGGTCCATTAAAACTTGTTTTATCAAATGCAGCCTGTTTTAGAGCTTCTTCCGCTGCAAGATTCGCAAGTTTTTCAGAGAGAGCTGAAGCACCAAGCGTACTTTCTTTAAGAAAATCAACTGTTCCAGCGATAGATGTATTTAATCCCTCAATAGGAAAACGTGTTATTTTATGGATACCACTAACACCACTTATTAATTTTTCCCAATTTTCCTGTTTGCCTTGTCCCAATGATGTTACAATCCCTGCCCCGGTTATTGCAACAAGTGGACGCTCAGAATGATCATTATATTTCACTATAGAAATTCTCCTCAAGCAGCCGTTAAACGGACTATACCTTCGGCTCTTTTAATGCCAATGGCTGTAGCAAACGCTTCACGTATTTCTTTAGAAAAAGGCTTTTCATGTGTACTTAATATTGGAAAACTGTGTTTTTTATCAACAGCGAGTGCAGCAAGTGCAAGCGCTAAAAGAAATTGCCCTTCCCGCATATAACCAAATAGCGTTGTAATACCACGGTAAAATATGCTAGAGACTTCAAAAGCATTTTGTTCTGCTTTGGTTGCTTCACGGAATCCCGATGCTGCTGAAATAACTAAAGAAGATTCAGCTTTTATTGTTTTTAACATTGATAAAATCGATTCTTCAAGCGAGATTTTTGTTCTATCTATTTGGTCCGTTATGATTTGGCTAATTTCAGCATAAGCATGTGCATTACGTTTTTTTGCATGTTCTTCACTTTCAAGAATCAGAAAGATACCACCAGAGCCTGTTATGACACCGCCACCAGGATAATTTTCACGATCCCATACCGGTGACCATCCACTTCGGCTTAAGAGTCCTCCAAGTTCATATGCTAATAACATATCATAGCTTTGCGCATTATAAGAGCTTCCTACCAGCGCATGGGTGCTTTGTCCTGAGCGAATACGCGCTACAGCGATTTGAATTGCAGAAAGCCCACTACCTTCTTCTCCCATAAATGTGCGAGAAGATCCTGTTACTTTATGAACAATTGAAATATTTCCAGCTAAAAGATTTGAGAGTTGTGCCAAAAACAAAGTTGGACGCAATTCAGTTGAAAGGATTGAATTTAACATGGAGGCACGATCAGCTGTTGAGCGTGCTTGTGAAAGAATCTGTGTATCAACGACAATATCACGTTCTCCACCACTTGCTGCAACGATCATATCCATTGTTGAAGTAAATTGCTTATTATCTTTCATGCCTGCATCATCAAGAGCAAGACCTGCTGCATATGTACCAAGGCGTTGCCATGTGCCCATTTGTCGTTGATCACTTTTTTTGGGAATCTGTAAATTCCAATCAATTTCAGGCAATTTATGAATGGTGTAGGGGGAAAAAGTTGTACAATCAAGGTTTGGTGCGCGTGATGGATTATTCAAAAGATTCCAGTGATGATCAATACCTTCACCAAGAGAGGTTATAAGTCCTATACCAGTGATAAATACAGCTTGATGATGCATGGTGAAAGAATTACCCCGTCTGTTTTAAGGCAACAAGTTCATCAATTTTTGCACAAAGATTTTTAAGAACAAAGTATTCTTCTGTTGCAACAGTACCTTCATTGACTTCCTGCGTCCATTGTTCTAGCGGGATTTTAATTCCAAAGGCTTTATCAATAGCAAAAACAATATCCAGAAAATCAAGGCTATCAATTCCTAAATCATCAATTGTATGGCTTTCAGGTGTGATTATGCTGCGATCAATTTCACTGATTTCTGCGATAATATCAGCAACTTTATCAAACGTAGAGGACAATGTACGATTCCTTATATAGAGTTAATAAATTCAAAATACACTTAACGCATTCCTTCTAGCCTTTTTTCCTCTTAAAAAAAAGACTTAATCTAGAATAAGCTGTCTTTATCATATAGCAAACATGCATGCAGTGTATAAGATACTATATTTCAAGGTTTTGAAAAACTTTGAAATTTTATTATAAAGTGACTGATTTTTATTTACCTTGTTTTAGAAGTTTTTCTATTTGCAGCAAGAACTGCAAGAGCTGTCATATTAACCACTCCTCGTGAAGTTACTGAGGGTGTTAGAATATGTGCAGGGCGTGAGGCTCCGATTAAAATAGGGCCTACGTGAAGTGCGTTAGTTAGATTTTTTACGAGATTGAGTGTTATATTAGCGGCATCAAGCGTTGGAAAGACAAGCAAATTGGCTTCTCCTTTGAGGCGTGAATCAGGAAAAACACGATCACGGAAAACCGTAGAAAGTGCAGCGTCACCGTGCATTTCTCCATCAGCTTCTAAATCTGGGTATAAATGAGCAAGAATTTCTGTTGCACGGCGCATTTTACGTGCACTTTCTGTATTTTTTGAACCAAAGTTTGAATGAGATAATAATGCTGCTTTTGGCGTTATACCAAAAGCTTCAATCTCTTGCGCTGCTAATACTGTCATTTCTGCTATTTCTTCTGCAGAAGGATCTTCGTTGACGTAAGTATCGGTTAAAAAAAGAGTGCGACGTGGAGAAATGAGCAAACTCACAGCAGAAAAATGATGAACGTTTGAATCAAGTCCAATAACTTGCTCGATTAATTCAAGATGACGTTCAAAACGTCCTTCTAAGCCGCAAATCATTGCATCCGCTTCTTCACGCATCACTGCGAGGGCAGCAATGGCTGTTGTTGATGTTCTGACAATTGTTTTTGCAACTTCAGGCGAAACACCACGTCTTCCTGTATAACGGAGAAATAAATTAACATAGTCACGAAAACGTGGATCATTTTCCGGATTTGTGAGTTCAAAATCTATGTTGGGGCGAATTCTTAAACCGAAGCGCTTTAATCTCGCTTCTACGACATGTGGGCGGCCAATAAGGAGAGGAACTGCAGTTTGTTCTTCAAGTACAATTTGGGCTGCTCTAAGCACGCGTTCATCTTCACCATTAGCATAAATGATACGTTTACGTTTTGCTGTTTTTGCGGCAGCAAAAACAGGCTTCATTGTTAATCCTGAGCGAAATACAAATCGATTAAGAGTATCATAATAGGCTTCCATATTTTCAATCGGCCGAATCGCTACACCAGTTTCCATTGCCGCTTTAGCAACAGCAGGAGCAATACGTAGTATTAAGCGTGGATCGAAGGGGGAGGGAATAAGGTAGTCTGGTCCAAAACTAGGTGTTTTTTTTGAGTATGCACGTGCTGCAATATCTGAAGTCTCTTCGCGAGCTAGAGCCGCAATCGCATGGACCGCAGCCATTTTCATTTCTTCATTAATTGCGGTAGCTCCCACATCTAATGCACCGCGGAAAATATAAGGAAAACAAAGAACATTATTAACCTGATTGGGATAATCAGAACGCCCTGTACAAATCATTGCATCTGGTCGCACAGAACGTGCTTCTTCTGGCATAATTTCTGGTATTGGGTTAGCGAGTGCTAAAATGAGTGGATTGGAAGCCATTTTTTCTAAATATTCAGGTTTTAAAACACCTCCTGCTGAAACGCCTAGAAAAATGTCTGCATTATCAATAATTTCGGATAATGTTCGTGCATTTGTTTTTTGCGCGTAATTAATTTTCCAACGATCCATAAGTGTCTTGCGGCCTTCGTACACAACCCCTTCTAAATCGCTAAGCCAAATATTTTCAACTTTTGCTCCAAGACGGACCAAAAGATTAATACAAGCTAAAGCTGCAGCACCCGCGCCTGAAGAAACTATTTTCGCATTCTCAATTTTTTTCCCAGAAAGATTTAAAGCATTTAATACCGCCGCTGAAACAATAATGGCAGTTCCATGTTGATCATCATGAAAAACTGGAATATTCATTCGAGAACGAAGTTTTTCTTCGATTTCAAAACATTCAGGAGCTTTTATATCTTCAAGGTTAATACCACCAAATGTAGGTTCTAAGGCAGATACAGTCTCGACCATTTGTTCAATATTAGGAGCATCGATTTCAATATCAAAAACATCAATATTGGCAAACTTTTTAAATAAAACAGCTTTGCCTTCCATAACCGGTTTGGAGGCGAGGGGACCAATATTCCCCAATCCAAGAACAGCAGTTCCATTGGATATAACGGCTACTAAATTAGCGCGGGAAGTGTATTGAGCTGCAAGATTGGGATCTTTGTGAATTGCAAGACATGGGGCTGCAACACCTGGGGAATAAGCAAGAGCCAAATCACGTTGATTATCAAGAGGTATTGTCGCTTGTATTTCTAATTTTCCAGGCTTTGGATGTTGGTGATAAAAAAGTGCGGCACTATCAAGTTCAGTTTTCTGTAAACTGAAGTCACTATTTCGTTCTGTAGACATTTTTGTGGTATCCAAGTTCATGTATGTTTATATGAGATGTTCTATCTACGATAATTTTTTATCACTGATAACTCCTCATTTCTCTAAAGATAATAATGCATGAGAAAATTTTCCTAGATCGTTACTCAGTATAATATTTCTTTGTGTTTGTGTTTATTAACAATTTTATTGATATCAGCACAATTGATCTTTTCTCCTTAAACAAAAATTCGCAGAAATTGGTTAGTAAAAAAGGTACTTATTGATGAGACTTAGTTGTCATAAGGATATGCTTTATTCATATTTTTATAAGTAATTGTGATATTTATAGACCATTATTTTCGGTGTGAAAAAGTAAAGAAGACACACATAAAAAAATAAGGAGGTGTTATATTTATCCTATTATATCGTCTGGTTATTGATCATGCGTATTCTAGATAGGGATTATCGCTAAGACACTACAGAAATACAACGTCAATCATCTATGCAACTTCTGATATAAATTTGCAACCAATATATTGTGCTATGATAAACAACAAAAAACGGAAAAATACTTTTCCATTTTCTGTTGTTTATTGGATACGTCCACTCGCATGAGCAAGCATAGTGTAGACTTTCCCAGTATCCGATACCAGATATTTTCGAGTCGAGTTAGAAGAACTAGAATCACGCGACACATCACGTAATAGCTTTTCAAAATCCATAATATATTGATCAATTGAGCGTTTAAAATCAAGATCGCTCATATATTTTTTCTTAATCACATCAAATATTTTTTTGCCATTCAATGTATAAAGGCGTTCCGTTATGATATTTTTTTGTCCGCGGCGATAATGATCCCATAGCTCAATGACAGCATTGTGATTCACGGCTTGTACTATATTTGCTGCTAAAGAATTAAGAGATTCATTTGCAGAATGCGGTTTTGTTTGTATTGATGCAAAAACAGTATCACTAGGCATCTCATTATACCAAGCTTCTTCACGTGAAGCCCTTTCTAGGAGATTTGATACCCATTTATTTTGCCGTTTTTTGCTTTGATCTTGCTGCAAAATAGGCTTAGGTGGTACTATTTTCTTAATGACTTCAGGAGAAATATTTTCGTTTTTCTTAAGTGTTGATGATATAGGAACTGCCGGCATTAACTGCCCATTTGTATTGTTTTGACTATTTTTTTGTATAATGCTTACTAAGTTTTTTAATGCTGTAATTTGTTCATTTAAAGCAGAGCGAATTGTTTGCGTTGTTTCTTTCGTTTTTTCTGGAAGTCTTTGCACATTTTCATTAAGATCATTATTAATTTTTGAAAGTTCTAAACGAACCTCATCGGCTGAGCGACGTATATCTTTTGCTGCTACTGAAAAACGCATTGAAGCTTCACTAATAAGCTGATTAAGTGATTGTTGGAGTGAATAGGTAGAATTCTGCGCATTTTTATCGGTGCGTTCCAATGCTAAGTTTAAGATATTTTCATAATATTCAATCATTTGATTTATTTCATTAGATTTTGAAACGAGAGCATTGCTTAACATAGAGAGCATGTTGTGTTTTTCTTCAAGTGTTGCACTAAATGAATTTTCGGATTGCTCGAGAACATGAACGGCTTCAGAAAGTGTTTTTGCATGTTCACCAAAACTACTTGTGATATGATTAATCTGCTCAAATGTATTTTGTGAAAGCCCTTGCAAAATTTCAACATTGTTATTGAGTGTTTGATTTGAAGCCGATAAATGCTCTGCTATTTGGTTGGTATTGCGGAAAAAATTATTTGTAGCCTCGCTAAATTGACCATCAATATTTTGAACTGCTGATAATAAAACATTACTATTTTCATGAAAGCTATAAATTGATTGATTCAGTTGAGCAACGATAGATGAGACGTTATTGACAAGATCTTCCTTCATAGCAGTTACTGTTTGAAGCGTTTCAGAGTTTGTTTGTGTTAAACTATTCACCAAAGATTCATTGTATGCATAAATCCTTTGTTCAGCATCTTGTGTTGAGAGGGAGAGTTGTTCACCAATATGCTGTGTTAAATAACCTATTGATTCTGTTGTGTTTTGCGCAGCTTGATTTAAGTGGTTAGTCAGTTCTGCGATTTTTCCAACATGTTCTGAAATTTGAGTGGCTGTTTGATTTTTTGCTTCTTCCAAACGACTACTTACATCAGAAAGTTGATAGCCTAAATTATTTTTCATATTCTGCATAGAATGATGAAGAACATTGCAACGTTCATTGAGGACTTGTTCAATTGCTATTGTTGAAGTATGAATTGTTTCATTCAGCAACGCCTGAGCGTTATGGCTGGCTGTTGTAAAGGCTTCAATAGTGTGGGCTGTTTGTTCAGAGAGAACAGATAAAACTTTTTCACTGGTATCATAAACCGTTTGTTTAACATTTGTTACAATGCGATGGCCAGATTCGGAAAGGATATTTTCAGCCTTTTCAGTAACATCCTCTACAGATGAAACTATTTGTTCACTTGTGGAAGAAAGAATACCGGAAGCTTCTAAAATTTTGTCATGTAAACTTCCTGCAACTGTGTTAACGGAATCTTCCAAGGTAATCCGTATATTATCAACACTTGTTTCTAATGCTTGTTGAATTGCTTGGCTTTGTTCATTATTAACGATGATAGATGTCTGCAATGAATCAGAGTGTTTTTCAAAAACAGATGCTTGCATCTCTATAGTTTCGCATATTTGGCCAAGTTTTTCTGAAAATGTCTCTTCTAAGGTGGCGGCACGCTCAAAAATTTGGCGCGCACGGTTTTCTAAATTCTCGTCAAATGATTCTATACGTGTTTCAAGGGTTTCAAAGAATGCACCTTTGGATTGAGAAAGAGTATTTTTCAAAATTTCAGCTTGTCCCTCCAAATTCTTAATATGACTTTGAACGGTTTCTGTAATGTTTTTATTGTTAGTAGCAATTGCATCCTCAACGAGACCTACTTGCTGTTTTAGTGCTGCATCAACATGTATATCACTTTTGGCGATAAGATTATGGATTGTTTCCATTCTCTGTTCAAGTGTGCGCGCTTGATCTGCAAGAACCTCGTTAAGAGAAAAACTATTAATAGCTAAAGAGTCACGCAGAGCGTCGGCACGTATGTCAATATTTCTAGCTTGTGCTTCTAACGCATCTTGCGTAGCATTGCAGCTTTGCGCAATAGTTTTTTGTAGTTTCTCTGTGCATTGAATGATATTTGTAACATGATTTTCAGTATGCTGATCAACGGTTTGAATATTATCAATCAAAAATTTTTCAAGACTTGAAGTATTTTGCGTCAAGATATCAATTTGATTTTTTAATGTATCAGCAATTTTATTTTTTTCGTTATCGAGCATGTCTGCCATGAGAGCTTTTTGGTCAGAAAGTTGTAATTTAAAGTCTTTTGAACGTTCTTGTATGATATCGACAATAGCATTATCGATATATTGAACTTCCTCTCTTAGTTGTTCTGTACTTTTGTCAATTGCAGAAAGAATAGTCTCATGACCATTTGTAAAAGCTTTTGTAATATCAGCTGTTCTTTCTTGGAGATTGGTATCAATTTGTAAGACATGGGATTCCAAAAAATCACCAAGTTTTTTAGCGTTATCTTCTAAGGTAAGACTGCGTGCTACGAAGGATTCAATTATGGAATTGCTGTGTTCTTTAAGAGAAAGATCAACAGTTGCTAAACGATTTTCAAAAGCTTCAATTGCTTCTGAAGTTACGTTATCAAACTTAGAAGAAAGCTTATATGCTTTTTCATCTAGCTGTATAACTTTTTCATCAAAACTCTGTAAAAATTGATTATTGCGATCAATAATGGATTCATCTAGCGCTTTAAATTTCTCGTCAACATTCTGTAGTGTCTGGTCTGTTGCTGTTTGTATGTGCGTTACAATTTCAGTGATATGTTTTTCAGCTTTGATAGCTGTTTCATTAAAGGTTTTTTCTATTTGTTTTTCATTATTATCAAAACGCTCTGAGAAATTATTGAAGTTTTTTTCTAATTCATGGAAAAATTCCGTGTTCTTTTGTTGAATTTGTGTTGTGGTTTGATGAAATTTTTCAACAAGTTGATTTGTTACGTCATCACCAGCATAGGAAAGCTTCTCAACAAGATCTTCTCCTTGTTTTTGTAAAGTTTGGGAAAGAGTTTGTGCGAGTTTTTCAACATTGGTTACAATTTTTGAGGTTACCAAGCCAAATTCATCACTCAGTTGTTCTTGTGTTCCTTTAATTGTTGATTGTATACGATCAGCGTGATTTAAGATAGCTATACGTTCATTGCTCAATTCTTTGATGAGTGTATGAATGCGTGACTCATTTTCAACATAGGCTTGTTCCAGATTATGAACTTCTCCTTGTATGATCGCTTCAAGTTCAACTGCCCTTCCAAGGGTGCGTTCAATTCCCTTGTTCATTGCTACAACTTCTTCACGAATAGTCTGTCCTATAGCGATAGCTTGTTGTTCAGATATATGTTGTGGTTCATTAAGACGTTGTGCAGCGTTTGTCATAAGAAGAGCAATATTGTGCAATTCATTTGAACGTTTTGTTAATTGAGCAAATCCCCAAGATATAAGAATAGGGATTGCTGTTCCAGCTGCTACAGCTAATCCGCTTGGAGATGTAACAAAGGCGGTAATATTCGATAAAGAATTGAGTCCAGCAGGCGCTAGTTTATGAGCGATAATAGCGCCTCCTGTAGCCCATAAAGCACTAAGTGCTGTCGTACACCAATAGATTCGAGAGGTAGAACGCTGCTTTAATGTCTCAAAATTTGAAGAAATTGTTATATCATCATTAGCAGGAAGAAGTTGTGTAGATAGTAACTTATTATGAACAGTCCCACCTGAAAGCTTAGATGCAGATTTCTGGGAAAAAAGCTGTTCAACAACGGATTCATCAATAACAGCACTATCATGGATATTTGAGACAAGAGTTGAAGTACCATTTTCAGCGAAAATTTCTTCTTCTGCCATCGCAATTTTTTGAATGAGTTCATCCACATTAATGACATTTTCAGGATTATTGGGTGATACCGCTTCAACCGCTGTGTCATCAAAGTTAAAATTCATAGCTTTTGAGAGAGCTTCTTCAACTTCAACTTCAAATGTTTGTAACTTTGTTCTGCGTGCCATACTCGCCTCGTACTCTTACAGACGGAAAAAGGATACGTTTTCTTCCAGATATCGCAATATACTAGCTGTTAATTATTTAGAAAGGAATATGTCAAAGGCAAAATTTTAAAAACTTATCAAGATAAAGTTAACACAGGGCATTTAACCTGTTTAAAAATGCTACAAAACATAATATAAACAAAGTACTATTTAATTATTTATAAAAATAAAATACTGTTTACAACTCTCGTTTATAGATAAAGTTATAAAGCTGTTGCATTGATATTTAAGGGAAATCTTACGATGATTATACACAGCGTTTTAAAAAGTCCGCGGGGGAAGACAACACATTAATAAATAAACGAATCATACTGTCGTTTTGATAATTTTCGTTGATTTTGTTGATTTTAATGCGAATAATTTACCATTCTGTTTTTTGGAAATGTAGCTAATTTGAAGTCTATAGTATTTTGGGATATAAAATAAAGAGTCTTTTCATAAAGCCTATAAAATGTGAGGGAAAATTGTGTATTTGCTGATGGTTTTTCACTGAATTATTGCGTTTCTTGTTTTAAAAAGAGTTACTTTTTTCGTTATATTAGGCTGTCTTTTGCTAATTTTTAGAGCTGTTGCGTTGACAATTGAAGATTTTTCAGTCGATATGCATGCACGGATATTTTAGCAATTCGAGGTAAAGGTGTAAGAATAATGGCAGAACGATCACAACACCTGCAAGATGTATTTTTAAATACGGTACGCAAGCAAAAAATTTCTCTTACAATTTTTCTTGTAAATGGCGTTAAATTAACGGGTATTGTAACTTCGTTTGATAATTTTTGTGTCCTTTTGCGTCGTGATGGACATGCGCAATTGGTTTATAAGCATGCTATTTCTACAATTATGCCCGGACAACCGGTGCAGATGTTTGAAGGTGAAAATTCTGAATAAAAAAGTTATTTTACTTTAAGTCTCTTATCCCATTTTAAAAGTGCTTAATTGTTATGACAAATGAAAATGAGAGATTTTGTGATTTTTCTTCACAGATTGTAAGTCCGGTGCGTGCACTTGTTTTGGTACCGGTTTGCCGAGAAAATAAAAATGAACGTTCTTTAAGTGAATGTTCGATATCTTCTCGGGTTAAGGAGGCATTAGGGCTCGCGCACGCTATAAGGCTGGATATTGTGCATCATGAAGCGGTTAATATTTTTAAGCTTCGTCCTGCAACTTTGTTTGGGAAGGGAAAAGTGGATGCATTGGCTTATTACATAAATGAATATCATATTAAGCTTGTGATTGTAGATTATTTTTTAACACCAATTCAGCAACGTAATTTAGAAAAGTTATGGAACTGCAAAGTTATCGATAGGACAGCTTTGATTCTTGAAATTTTTGGAGAGCGTGCGCGAACAAAAGAAGGGATTCTACAGGTTGAACTTGCGCATCTGTCCTATCAAAAAAGTAGACTTGTGCGTAGCTGGACACATTTGGAGAGACAACGTGGTGGTCGTGGTTTTTTGGGGGGACCTGGTGAAACTCAGATTGAAGCGGATAAACGTCTTTTGCAAGAAAAAATTGTTCGTATCCGTCGCGAATTGGAAACAGTGATTAAAACACGAGCTCTTCATAGAGCTAAAAGAAAAAAAACATCTCATCCTGTTGTTGCTTTAGTTGGATATACAAATACAGGAAAATCAACTCTTTTTAATCGTTTAAGTGGTGCTGATGTCTTAGCGAAGGATATGTTGTTTGCAACACTTGATCCAACTTTGCGCAAAGTTGCTCTTCCTCATGGGAAAACCATTCTTTTGTCCGATACTGTAGGTTTTATTTCAAATTTACCAACGCATTTGATTGCAGCTTTTAGAGCAACTCTTGAAGAAGTCATTGAAGCTGATCTTATTCTTCATGTAAGAGATATGTCAGATTTTTCTCATCATGCGCATGCTCAAGATGTTTTAAAGGTGTTATCAGGTCTTGATATCGATATTAATGATACGGAACATATCATAGAAGTTTGGAATAAAATTGATTTATTGGACGAACAGGCACTCAATGTTTTGCAAACAAGCGCAAAGACACGGTTGAATCCTGCAATAATGGTATCTGCGCTCATGAATGAGGGACTAGATCAATTATTAATAGCAATTGAAAAGCGAATTTTTGGAGAAATGCAAAAGGTTGAATGCCTTTTAAGGCCTCATGAAATGTCACTTATTGATTGGTTTTATGAAAATTCTGGGAAAATAATACAAAAAGGACATAACGATGGTTCTGTTACCATTACGGCAGTACTTACTCGTAAAGCAAAAAAACATCTCGAGCATATCAAACAAAATATGAATTAAATTTTTAAAAGCTATTTTTGAATATTTATGCTTAAATCTTACGATTTTCTACTCTCAAAATAATATGAATTAAAGTTAAGAGGATAGTTACTACTTTCTCTTAAATAAAAATACAAAGTATTTTGTTGGTTGAAATAAAGATGAATCTTAAGCGTAATAAAGGACTGTTAACACACACGGTTTCGCAAAATGTGTTGGTCGTTTTGCTGTTAGCGGTGCTTTGTGCATCTTTGATTTGGTTATATTATTTTATGCAGCCACGAGGTTATCGAGCAACTTTAACATTTTCATTGTCTGATTCGGTAGGAAGGCCATTACCAATTGAAAAACAAAATAGCGTTGTTGCATTTTTACTTTCGCGGCCCATATTTTTAGATAATTCAGACTTACAGCATCTTTCTTCGAGTGCTTCTTATAAAAAAGGTTTTCTTGAAAATATTCACTTATCGCGTCATGGTGATCTCATCAGCCTTACTTTTGAAGCAGAAACACCTGATGCTGCTCAAGATGGGGTAGAAATTTTTTTTGCAGCATTTTCACAAGCGATCTTACAACAGAAACAAAAATTATTGTTAACAGAACAGCAAGAAAATCAACAATATGATGACGCTGCTTTACTCAATATAGTAAAGGGACTTCGCTCATCTTTTGATTATTTTATTCAACAGAATGTAAAACAAACAGAGCTTCATGATCTTTCTATACAATTAATGGAAGCAACTCTCAAGCGTATTCATTTAACGAGTTTGAATTCTACTATTAATATGATGCGCGAGAGAGGACAGTCTTTACTTTCTTTATCGTTTATTGCGAACAATGTATCAGTTGCTGCGTTGGAAGCTCAACGTAATCTTTTGGAAACGCAAAGAGCGCATATGGTTGCACAATTAGGATGGACACATCCTCAAATTAAAGCAATGTCTGCGGAATTAGAAGTTTTGTCTCAGCAATTAGAAAACAAAATTTTGCAGACCGTTCAGCAATTTCATTCAGATGAAGTTATTGCAACCGAATTTGAAGAACAGCTCAAAAAAAGGATGAGTATTTTTGTAGAAGGGCAATCTCAATCCTTGAAGCAAATGTTTAACGAGCTAGAAAATAAAATAAAAGCTGTGATTAATGCACAAAGAAAAGAGATGGATAAGGATTTTCTTTTTTGCAAAATACAAAAAATTCATATGGTTGTGCCAACAACATTAGTACCAATTTCTTTTGTGACGTTTCACGGAAAAAATATTATTGTTAGTGCATTTGTAAGTTTGATTATTTTTTTAATAGGAGGCTTATTATTTCGTCAATGCTCTAAAACCAAAATAGATCATTTGAGGTCTCGTGATTTTAAATCGGAAGAAAATAACTTAAAAGATCATGAAAGCGTCTTCGTTTCTCAAAAGGTAAAAAGCCTTGAAACTTTTGTTACAATAGAGGCATTATCTAATTTCCTAAAAAATTCCACTTCAACGGTTATTTCAATTATTGGTCCAGAATCTGCACGAACAGCAGCAAAACTTTCTCTGCATCTTATAAAAGAATGCAAAACAATTCTGTTGGTGGACATTTCTGGTCAACAAATAGAAAAAGTTATAGGTCCACACCGAGGATTGAGCGATATTTTAATGGGGAATGCTCAGTTGCAGGATGTTATTTATCATGATTATGATACGGGGGTCGATATTCTACCCCAAGGATTAACGAGTGCTGTTTCTGCACAAGATTTTTCAAATGATATCTTAAGGCTATTACAAGAATTTAAAAAAGATTATGACTTTATTATTTTAGAAATGGAGAGTGAACCCAAATATGGATTTGAGCAATTTGCAGAGCTAACAGATTGTTATATTTCTAGTATTGCTGTTAGTGCACAAGATTGGATACAGCAAATGGTGCGTAAGTTTCCGAAAACTATTTATCGTGTGATTGCATTATAAATATTGGAGAATATTAATCCCATTTTATAATACTGCTCTTGTTTTATGTTAGAGTTATAGTACATATTAGAACAGTCAGTATTTATATCTTGGCGTTTTAAAATGTGTTATGGTTGGAGAGGGACGTGGGGCCATTAGAGATGATAGTAGAGAGATTAAATGAGAGCGTTTTAACGCCATTGCAGAAGAAAAATCGCAAGCAAATTCGCCTGTGGCTTTATTTTATTTTACTGCTTTGTTTGGCAATTGTTTTTGTGGGGGGGGCTACCCGTCTAACGGGATCAGGGTTATCGATAACTGAATGGAAGCCGATTCACGGCGTCATTCCGCCCATTGGTGAAGAACAATGGCAGGAAGAATTTTTAAAATATCAACAAATAGCGCAGTATAAATTGCTTAATCGCGATATGACGTTAAGTGGGTTTAAGGTTATTTTTTGGTGGGAATGGGTGCATCGCATTCTCGGCCGTCTTGTTGGTATTATAGCTTTATTGGGTTTCATTTGGTTTTGGGTGACCAAGCGTGTTGAAAAAAATCTTTTACTTCAACTTATAATTGTACCTATTCTTATTGCTTTTCAAGGATTTATTGGTTGGTGGATGGTGGCTTCAGGAATTGGAGAAAGTAATCTAACAAGTGTAAGTCAATATCGTTTGGCATTTCATCTTATTACAGCATGTTTTGTTATTATGTTTGTTACTTATTTATCTCGAGGACTTACAGAATATTCCGAAAAACCAGCGGATCAAAGGATCCAATATTTTGCAGGTTGGCTTGTTGTTTTAATTTTAATGGAAATTTATTTTGGTGCTCTTGTAGCAGGGCTTCATGCTGGAAAAGTTTATAATACTTGGCCCTTTATGGACGGTCAGATTATCCCCGACGGATTGTTGCAGCATAGACCAGTTTGGCTTAATTTCTTTGAAAATTCCTTGACGGTGCAGTTTGTTCACCGCTTTTTTGCTTATTTTTTGTTTTTTGCAGCAGTTATTCACGCATTATATGTACAAAAGAACGTTCCAAACTCAACTCACTCCCGTCGTGCTCTTTTCGTTTGTGTTATGATCATCATTCAAGCACTTTTGGGTATTCTTACATTGTTACATGAAGTTCCCATAAGTTTGGGGCTTATTCATCAAAGTATTGCGTTAGCGGTTTTATGTTTTTCGGTTGCGCATTGGCGAGCAACAAAAGGTGCATATCGTGCCGTTGAATAAAAAATTACCTCTAGAGAGTTTAACTTCCAGAAAGCATTAAGTCGAGATTTTGAACAACAGACGCGGATGCACCTTTTCCCAAATTATCAAATATAGCACAGAGATTGAAAATGCCTTCGCGTTCATTGCCAAAAACGAATAATTTCATCTCATCTTTATGTGCTAAGCATTCTGGATTGAGTTTAGTGAGGGCATTTGTTTCTTCTTGTGATGCGATTGTTATGATATTTTGTCCATTGTAATGTTCTTTAAGAATTTCACGTAAATCAGAACAGTTTGCTGATTTTGTAAATAAATGGCGATGGAGTGGAATATTTACGATCATTCCTTGAGGAAAACAACCAACACTTGGTATAAAGATAGGTGTTTGACTGATTTGTCCATGCAGTTTAATTTCTGGAACATGTTTGTGTTCAAGATTGAGACCATAGATAAAATAATTTTCTCGAATATCCTTTTGCTGAGATTGATTTTCCATTTGTGCAATCAGTTGTTTTCCACCACCAGTATAACCCGATATTGCGTTAATTGATATTGAATAATTATCATCTAGTAGACCGGATTCACGGAGTGGTCTAATCAAGCTAACTGCTCCAGTGGGATAACAGCCTGGATTGCTTACATAGTGTGCTGCTTGGATACGTTTTTTTTGTCCCGCAGTCATTTCAGGAAAACCGTAGACCCAATCTGGTGCAGTACGGTGCGCTGTTGAACTATCAATAATTCTAATTTTTTTATTGTTTTTAAGCAATTTAACTGTTTCACGAGCGGCATCATCTGGAAGACATAAAATAGCAATGTCAGTTTGATTAAGATAGTCAAGTCGTATTTTAATATTATGTCTATCTGTATGAGCAAGAGAAAGTAATTTAAAATCTGAACGCTCCGCTAGCCGTTTTTGTATTTGTAAACCGGTTGTTCCATGTTCACCATCAATAAAAACTTTCATCGTCATTCTATTTGCCTTGAATTACTTTTTTTGCCATATTTTGCTTGTTATATTATAAATCATTTTAAATTGTTACCAATAAATTATTGAATTTTTTGAGATTATAGAGCGTCTTGTGTGTACAAAAGTGTGATAAGAAGAGTGCATGAGAAAAAGCTTATTTTTAATTTTTCGTACTTTTTATCAGGGAAGTTTTTTTGTTTATAGAACAAATGAAGCAAAGCTGAAAGCATTAATGGGACAAGACGTGAAACAAACAATCGCCTTTCTGCATTGTGTGAGACTGTTGTAGCCTATCAGAGAACATACAACAGCTAGACTATGGTCATCAAGATGAAAAAAAATTGTTCATGAAAACCGTGAAATGGAAACGCGATTTCTGAAAGATGGATTTAAATACAGCGATGAATTCTATAAAGTTATGTTTATCAAAAAAATATCCTATCACTGTGGTAGACCGTGATAAAAAGGGCAATATATCTATCTAAAAGATGACAATGGACAATATATCAAGAACTCTCATGGAGAAAAAATCCTTATTTTGATATGGTATTTTATGTTAATAATAAAATGAGATATACAAAATGATAATAAAAATTTAATAATTTTTATTATTGTTATTGAAAATAAAAAACAAATGTAAAATAATTTATGGATTATATAGTAATATTGAATTATTCAAGGATAGAAAAATGCAGCAGATTTTAAAATTATTAAGCGGGGTATTTCTATTTATTATGGCAGGATGTCATGTAGAGCAGTCTTCTCAAACAGTTGTAGATGCATGGGAGAAAATGGGCGCAGATCAAATTGAGATAAAAAAAGCCCTGTTAGAATGTGGAATGCAGCATTTTGATGGTCATCTTAATACAGAAATAAGCCTCGATGAAAAATTAAATGCTGAGGAAACAGAGCGTTTATGCATGATACAAGCAGGTTTCCATGATAAATTGGGGATGGTGAAGTGGTGTGAAAAGTATGAGCATCTTCCGATTTGTCAGCCCAATGCAGTTATTCCTCAGAGAAGTATCGATAGGCGTTTGAATAGTCCTTATTGTAAAGAGCATAAAGAACAACCTGAGTGTCAGCCTTAAATTTTGTTGTTGATGTAATAATTTACAGGCTCTACATTCTTGTTCTTGCATGCGTGTGCGAGATTGTCTTCTTAAGTATTTTTTCAATTGAATTCTAATTTATTGAAACAAGTCCATTAAAGGAGAGGAAAATGAAGGAAATTTTAAAATTATTAAGTGGAATAGCTCTTTTAAGTCCTGCTGGATAGTGAAAGCGCTACCGTATCGTCGTCTTAGTTTTCGGATCAATAGGTTATTTTGTAAATAATTTTTATTTAAATTATCTCGTATAGATTATTTAAAGGTAATATCTTCATTTTTATGAAGAAAAAATAATGTTAAAGAGCATTTTGGCAGTGTTTCATTAACTTAAGCATAAAATATTTATGATATAAGAGAGTTTTTTTGATTAAAAATTCTGTTTATTTATCTAAATCCTTGGTTTAGGTATTGGTAATTTTGTTATTAAAGGTGGATATATTTGTTGTTATATATTGCTGAGTATTTTTCTATGTTTTTGCTTCTATCGGAAAGATATGTGTAGTTTTATTTTTCATACAATCTGTTTATTTTATACTTTTAGCAATGTAATTGATATTCTATATTAAGGTTATCGTTTCAGCTTATCATTTTTGGTATTTGTTATAAAATTACAGCATATTTTATCTATAATTATTTTCAGAGTTTTCATTTTATAACATTTTTCTTATCAGAATAAGCTTAACCAATTTGTTTTTTGATAGGAAACGATAATACTGTTCTTAGACTGTTTTATATGAACTTTTTAAAAGGTTGCAAGCCTAAATTGTGTTTGCTTATTTTCTTTCTTTACATAAAATACGAAACGTATTATGCATGCCGTAGCTAATCCAATAATAATTAAATAATCTTTATTGTTTTATACTTATTGTACTTTTGTTTATGACTGATTGTTTGTCTGCATTTTTTGTTTTTGCTGAGAAAAAGAAAGTTTAAAGAGGAATGATGACTAGGGTATCTAAAAGTCACTTATGTTCGTGTGTTTTTACAACAGCTATTTTTTCTTTTTTATTAAACATAAGTGTTGAAGCGCGTTCCCACTCATCTTTATTACCGTTATGTGATGAAAGCCAATTACCTTATAAATGCAGTGATGGTGCAGAACATACAATTAGTAATAAAATATACAAATTTGTTAAATCCTCTAAAGAAGAGAAGGAGCGAGTTGTTATAATTGCACAAGAACCAAATACAATTATTCAAGCAAATCGTTTGCAAATTAGTAGTGTTGATAGTGTAGAGGATACTTATGGTGTAATGGCATTGCAAGGGGGAAAAGTTGTTTTGAATGATCCAAATTTTAAAGATATGACAACAGCTCTTAAAGCAGATAGAGGCACTATAGAGGTGAATCGTGGAACAGTTGAAGCGGCTGAGATAGGTGCTCATGCAGAAAAGCTGGGAGCATCTATTCTTTTAACAAATGCAAAAATTAGGATGAAGGGGCAGGGTCTTAATCAAGGAGTTGCTCTTTTTAGTGGTGCTGATGCGGTTATTAAGATGACGGGTGGAGAGATTGAGGTGACAAATGCAGCAGCGCTTTCTGTGGACATAGGGGGAAGTGCAACTTTAGAGGGGGTTAGTATTTCTGCCAAAAATCAGCAAGCAGACGAAGACAATGATATTGATCTTGCAGTTTTTACTGTAAATCAGCATGGTTCTATTTATGTGAAGAATAGCAATATTCTTGTGGCTGATGTTCATGGTTTATGGATGGGTTTAGATGTGAAGGCTCAATCAAACATGGATGGGGAAGAAAATATTTTAATTTCACGTGTTAATATTGAGGATTCGAAAGTTACTGTGACAGGTAAAAAACACGGTATGTATTTTGATATGGAAAAAGGAGGCGATAAATATCAACAAGGACTTGTTTTTTTGAAAAATACGGTTTTTGAGGTTCCAGATGGTATAGCTATTCATAGTTATAAGAGTAGTGGTTATATTGGTGTAACAGAAGGCACAAGGATCTCTGGTGATTTATTACTTACAGCTGAGGAGAAAGCCTCTATAGCAATTTTGGCTGACTCTTCTGATCTTATAGGAGGCACCCGCGTTGCTAATGATTCTGTTGCTGAACTTTATTTAACAGGGGGATCGAGATGGGTTTTGACAAAAAGAAAACAGGTGAATTCGCAAAATTTAAATCATGTGATTTCGTACGTTTCATTTGTAAAACTTTCTGATAGTTCTCTTGTCTTCGAAGCTCCAACTCTTCAAGAATATCAAACACTCTATGTTGGAAAGGGAAGAGAAGAAGTTTATAATGCACAGGAGAATGCACATATTTATCTTAACACGCATCTGAATGTTGATGGTTCGTTGAATAATCAAAAGACTGACCGACTTTTAATTCATGGTAGTGTTTCTGGAAAAACGACAGTTCATGTACAGTTTATTGTAGCAAATCAAGGAGAGGTACTAGATGGTGAAAATGTTAAAAACATTTCACTTATTCAAGTTTCTGGAAAAGCAGCAGAGGATTCTTTTCAGCTAAGTAGTTCTTATATCGCGCTGGAAGGTTTGCCTTATCAATATAATCTCTGTGCCTATGGGCCAGGTTCTTCTCTCGGGAATACAAAGACTTCTCAAAGATTAGTAAAAGGCGATGGAGATTTTTGGGATTTCCGTCTTGAAAGTAAATATATTCAAGCTGTTTCAGATATATCTCATTTACCTAATTCTGAGCTAAAGGTGAGGGATGTTGTTCCACAAATTCCAACTTATCTTCTTTTACCAAATGCGTTATTTCATGTTGGATTGATGGATATTAACAGTCAGAATAGACAATTGAAAATTATGCGTTCTACTTCTGGTAAACTGTTAAAAATCGATAGAGCTCCAGTGTTATCTGTTCATAGTTATGGTGGAAGTTATCATTATGTCTCAGATCTTTCTTTACTTGAATATGGTTATGGGGGTGCTCTTGATTATAATGCTTTAGAAGCAGGTATTTTGTTGAACACAATTGAAGGGGAAGCCAATACAACGTCTTTTGGAGTTATGGGAACTTACGGGAGAGTTTTTTTGCGTCCACGAGATGTTGAACAAAGTCAAAAAAGTATATTTAAAAAACAATCAATTACTGTATATGGTAGTATGGAACATGAGGCTGGCTTTTATGTGGGTGGTCTTTTATCCTATGGTCTTCTTAAAGGTAATGTTTTTACTTTTGCACGGGGAAAGGTAGCTACCTTAAAAGGGAATCCTTTAAATGTTTCATTTTCTACTGGTAAGGTATTTATTACTGGGTATGAGGGTTTTGTTTTTGATCCACAAATTCAATTTATCTATCAACATCTGCAGTTTCATAAGGTTCGTGATATTGATGGATTTGATATTGATATGGGAAAGCTTAATCAATGGGTGATGCGTGTTGGTGGACGTTTCAGCAAAATATTTGCAGAATTTGAAAAGGATCGTATCATTTCTCTTTATGGAAAGATTCATTTTTCTCATCGTTTTGAAGAGAAACAATTTGTGCATTTTAAAGATGCTTTCCAGTTAGGAGGCTTTGGGTCTTCCTTAGAAGTTGGTGTGGGTATAAATTCGCAATTGTCTTCTAAAATTACACTTTATGGTGATCTAGACTATCAGCGTAAGTTAACTAAGGTTGGTTTTTCTGGCATTCGTTTCTCTGGTGGATTACATTATCGCTTTTAGAATTAGTAGGATATGTGCAGGGAAGAGTTTCTAAGAATTGATGCTCATTGCTTTAAAAAAACTATTCGGATGGATTTTACGCTCTATAGCAACAATAGCGGGTAATTTTATGATCCCTCCGTCTTCGTTATGTCAGACAGCATAATAATAATGCTGATGAGGGAATGTATGCCGCTGCATGTCGCGTATAATACGATCAGCGTAGCCATAGGGTGCTATATAATCGATGAACTAGATAATATTTTTTCTTTTTTCCAATCAGCATTGAGCAAAAGTTCTCTCATTTTAAGCATAAAGTGATGATTTTTTTCATCTAAAAAAGCCCAAGTGGTAAAGTTGCAATAATTTTTCATGTTTATTTTTATATTGAAGCATTAAAATGATCATGGCACCCAAAGCTGTAATTGGATCTATGAGAGAGATGGTGTTGGATTTTTATTTACAGCTATTATCTTTATCTTTCCTTTAAAGGTTGTTCTAAAATTTTTGTAATAGGTTTAAAAAAATAAAAAATGAGGCGCCTATTTTAAAGTAATGATATTAGCTGTCACAGTCATGCCCGGAATAAATTTGAGCTTTTTGTAATTCAATTGGCTAAAATTGTACATTTTACATTTTAAAAGTTATGTAAGAATTTAAATAAAAAGGGTTACCGATATCTTTTGTTTCCATCAGGCTTTTGGCAGCTTTGAGTTGTTTGTGGCTTAAGAGATTTTGATGGTATAAAGGTTGGCTATCTAGGCGGCTATATCGAAAATGAAAGCGACCTATCTCATGATGACAATTGCTGAGTTTACGATAAAGCATGCGTTTTTCAAAAGCAAGGGTTTATGACAATGCTAAAGTAAAAGGTCATTTTGTAGACGTCTATGGTGATGCTAAAATTTATGGTAATGCTATTTTGAAGGCATGGCAATAAATGGTTATTGTGAGGTTTATGGCTATGATGATAACAGCGAATATGAAAGTGACGCTGCTTAATTGAATACGCGGGTACTACTCCCTTTTAAACATCTTATTTAAAATTTTATTTTCTTATAAGGAATTGTACCATGAAACAGGAATTTGCATTAACAGATGCAACACGCGTGTTTGATAATCGTGCCCTTTATCGCATTAAAACATTAAAAGACTTTGCTGATATCAAAGCTGGTACCTTAGGTGGTTTTATTGAACATGAAATAAATCTCTCTCATAATGGCGATTGCTTGGTTGCTGATAACGCCTATGTTTTAAAACCTGGGCGGTTTTTTTTAAATGCATGCGTTTTTGGCAATGCTGTCGTTGGTGGCTTTTTTATGGCAATGTACAGGTTTTTGATAGTGCAAGAATTATCAGTCATGTCCATATTTATGAAATATGCTCGTGCTTATGGTATGGTTATTGTAAATAAAATTGTATTTAATAATAAGTGTAATTACAATTGTATTTTATTTATATTTGTAATTTAAATCTAAAGGTTATAGTAAAAAAATATATTAATGATAATAAGTTTATTTTTTGACTTTATTTAATTAATATTCTGTCTTTATTTAAAATAAAATATTTAAGTTTTATTGAATATATTCAATATTATATAAAATCTTTACTTAAGAAGCTTATCCTGGAATTTTTTGCTGAAAAAGCAAAAAGAAAAATAAAGCTTCATATTTTCTTACAAAAGCTTTTTTAGAAAGATTATAACTAAAGAAAAATGAATTCTGAAAAAATGTTGAAAATTTATAGTTTATTCTTCATTTTTCAGTGTCATTACTGCTTTTTTATTTAATAATACGTTAATTGCATATATAATCCATTCTTAAATTTCGTTTAAAGCTTAAATTAATAGTATTTTATCTGTTATTGAATGTCTGTATTGATCTATAATCATAATATTAAATGCTCTAATTAACATATAAAACTTTGGTTGTTCTTACTGCCAAACAATCTATGCATATCAAAGTTATTTATATTTTTCCTATGCGAAATGCATATGTGAGCTAATTTTCGTAACCGATATCTTTTTTACAGTGAAAGGACGTATAGGCTGATTTGGATATTCATAAACTTTATATGGTTGCGAAGAATTACTGTTAGCGAGAGCTATTTAGTTTCTTTACAGTTTACAATTTTTTTTATCATTTTATCTTAAATAAGAGGATGTGTATTAATTTCTATTTCTCTATTTGATTTATTCCTAAAAGAGTGGAGTTATAATGATGTCAAAAAAAGTTATGATCGTGGAAGATAACGAACTGAATATGAAGTTATTCCGTGATCTTGTAGAGGCGAGTGGCTATGAAACCGTTGAAACGCGTAATGGTTTGATGGCATTAGATTTGGCTCGTTCATCAATGCCTTCTCTTATCCTTGTGGATATTCAGTTGCCAGAGGTGTCAGGGATTGATGTCATTAAACAATTAAAAGAGGATGAAGAACTTAAATCTATCCCCGTTGTTGCCGTAACAGCCTTTGCTATGAAGGGGGATGAAGAGCGAATTCGTGCAAGCGGATGTGAAGAATATATGTCAAAGCCTATTTCCGTTCCTCATTTTATTACAATGGTAAAGCACTTCTTAGACTGAAACCTTGTTAAATGATGGTAGAAAAAACGAATGAGAAACTGCTGTTATTCGCAAAAAAAGCCCCATCAAAAATGGAGCTCTATATGTCGCGCGAAAATTGAAATTAACGCTTTGAAAATTGGAAAGAACGACGCGCTTTTGCTTTACCGTACTTTTTACGTTCAACAACACGACTATCACGGGTAAGAAATCCACCTTTTTTTAAAATTGTGCGAAGCTCTGGCTCATAATAGGTTAAAGCTTTGGAAATGCCATGGCGTACTGCACCAGCTTGTCCGGAAAGGCCTCCGCCTGCAACGGTTGCAACAATATCAAACTGAGTATCTCTGTTCGTTGCAACAATTGGTTGACGAAGAATCATTCTAAGAACAGGACGAGCAAAATATTTGTCGAATTCCTTATCGTTAATAATGATTTTTCCAGAGCCTGGTTTGATCCATACGCGAGCAACAGCATCTTTACGTTTTCCTGTTGCATAGGCACGTCCTTGTGAATCAATCTTTTGTACGTGGATAGGAGCGACATTTTCATGAGTTTCTGCAATATTTGTTACTACACCATTTGTTATTGCACCAAGCTCAGAAAGAGAATTAATTTCAGCCATAATTAAGCAATCCTTTTGTTTTTGCGGTTTAGAGCACCAACGTCAAGAGCTTCAGGCTGTTGTGCTACATGCGGGTGTTGGCTTCCAGCATAAACACGCAGATTCTTCAATTGGCGACGGCCAAGTGGTCCACGAGGAATCATACGTTCTACAGCCTTTTCAACAACGCGTTCGGGAAAACGTCCTTCAAGAATCTGACGCGCTGTACGTTCTTTGATTCCACCAATATAGCCGGTATGCCAATAATATTTTTTATCTGTATATTTTTTACCGGTAAGAGATATTTTATCTGCATTGATCACAATAACATTGTCACCATCATCGATATGTGGAGTAAATGTAGCTTTATGTTTGCCACGTAAGCGATTAGCAATGAATGTGGCAAGACGACCTAAAACAAGGTTTTCTGCGTCAATAATAACCCATTTTTTCACCACTTCAGTTGGCTTTTGTGAAAAAGTTGCCATAGAAGTATCCTTTATTAAATCCCTTTAAAACTTAAGGGAATTTTTATTGCTTTGCGTTGAAGATTGTTATCATAGCGAAATATTTAACGCGTACTACTTGCTCTGATATAATGTCTTTTGGTTTACGTCAAGAGAAAATAAAAACTTATAAAACAGTACTTTATAATTGAGGTATTATAATACCACGCATTGGGAGGTATTGATGCACTTTTTAAATGAGAATAAATGCTGAGAAAGAAAGTTTTATCTTATAAGTCCTGATTGTATTTTATTCACCTTCATTATAAAATAAGTAATAATGCAGCGGTCTCTTTATTTTCTCAATGTCAAATCTTCTGCTTGTGGTCAGGCTTGGTTAGATGCCCTTGATATTCAAGGGGCCAATAACGCTCGTGCGATTTCTCAAAAATTTGGTCTTCCAGATCCGTTGGCGCGGGTTCTTTCAGCAAGAGATGTGGATGAATCTGAGGCTGTTGCTTTTATCAATCCAACACTGCGCACGTTAATGCCTGATCCAGAAAGTTTTAACGATATGCAATGTGCAGCAGAGCGTATTGTTAAAGCTATTTTGAATCAACAGAGGGTTGCAGTTTTTGGTGACTATGACGTTGATGGTGCTTGTTCATCAGCACTGGTAGCGCGCTTTTTCCGTTATTTTGGTATGGAAGTAAAAATTTATATTCCTGATCGTATCGTTGAAGGATATGGCCCAAATGAACAAGCAATGAGAATGCTCGTGCAAGAAGGTGCCCATTTAATTATTACCGTTGATTGTGGCGCAAATAGTCCAGATGCAGTAAAAGCAGCAAGGCTTGCAGGCGCTGATGTTGTAATTTTAGATCATCATCAAATGTCAGAGGTTCATCAAGAAGCTATTGCTCTTGTCAATCCTAACCGTCCCGATGATTTTTCTGGACAGGGGCATTTATGCGCTGCTGGCGTTGTCTTTGTTACATTAGCATGGGTTCATCATTTGTTGCGGAAGAAAAAATTTAAAGGAAAGCTTCCTGACCTTTTAAGTATGCTCGATCTTGTTGCGTTGGCGACTATATGTGATGTCGTTCCATTACAAGGCGTTAATCGTGCTTTTGTAGTTAAAGGGCTTCAAGTTGCTCGTTCCATGCATAATTTTGGGATAGCAGCTTTAACAAAGGTCGCGCGTATAGGTGAGCCGCTTAATAGCTTTCATTTAGGTTTTTTATTAGGTCCTAGAATTAATGCAGGAGGTCGTATTGGAGATCAGGCTTTGGGAGCGCGTTTGCTCAGCTGTAATAATAAAGATGAGGCTGAGAGAATAGCAGAACAATTGAATCAACTTAATCAAGAACGTCAAGAAATGGAAGGCATTCAATTAGCGCAAGCAGAAACTTATATTGATTCTCTTTATCAAGAGAGTGAAACACCACGGTCACTTGTCATTGCTCATCAAGAATGGCATCCGGGAATTATTGGTATTCTCGCATCTCGCTTAAAAGAGCGTTTTTTTTGTCCTGTTTTTGCAATTGCTTTGAAAGAAGATGGAAGTGGTGTGGGATCGGGACGCTCAATGAGCGGTATAGATTTAGGGGCACTTGTTCGTGAAGCTGTCACATTAAATTTATTAGAAAAGGGAGGGGGGCATAGTATGGCAGCAGGGATCACAATCCAATCGACAAAAATTGAAACTTTTAGAGCATGGCTAGAAGAAAAAGTCTCTTTAATGGTTTCGCAGTTGCGTGTTAAAAAGTCTCTCAATATAGATGGTTGTCTTTCTGCCTCTGGTGCTAATAAAGAGCTTTTTGAGATGATCGAAAAAGCAGGTCCATTTGGTTCAGGAAATAATACACCCGTTTTTGTTCTTCCTTCTCATCGGCTCGTTCATCTGAGTGAGGTTGGAAAAGGACATCTTCGCCTTGTTATTTCTAATATTGAAGGAAAAAAACTGCAAGGAATAGCTTTTCGTGCTGTAGGAACATCGCTTGGTGATTTTCTTTTTGAAAATATTGGCGAAATAATCCATTTGGCTGGTAATCTTAGCTTGAATTATTGGAATGGAACGATTAATCCACAACTGCGTGTGATTGACGCAGCAGCGGTAATTTAAGAGAGAGTTTTTTGGAAATTAGATGTCTAGATTGGAAGCAAAAGTAGAATTTTCTTGTATAAAACGAAACCGCGCTTCTGGTTTTGTTCCCATGAGACTCTCTACTGTATTTTTAGTTTCTTGCATTTCCATTGTATCAATAGAAATACGTAGCAGTGTACGTTTTTGAGGATGCATAGTCGTTTCTTTAAGCTGTTCAGCGCGCATTTCACCAAGTCCTTTGAAACGACCAATTTCGATTTTAGCTTTTCCGGTAAATTCTGTCTTCAGTAATTCATCCTTATGGGTATCATCACGTGCATAAGCGACTTTTCCTCCTTGTGATATTCTGTAAAGAGGAGGCACTGCAAGGTACAAATGTCCTTGACGAATAAGATCGGGCATCTCTTGAAAAAAGAAAGTAATGAGGAGAGAGGCAATATGAGCACCATCAACATCCGCATCGGTCATAATGATAATACGTTCATATCTGAGATCTTTTTCGCGATACTTAGTGCGCGTTCCACATCCAAGAGCAAGTATAAGATCGCCAATTGTTTGGCTTGAGTTCATTTTCTCGTGTGCAGCACTGGCTACATTTAGGATTTTCCCACGAAGAGGTAAAATTGCTTGATTTGCTCTGTTTCGCGCTTGTTTAGCGGAACCACCAGCAGAATCACCTTCAACAATGAATAATTCAGCACCAGCGGCAGAGTTTTGACTGCAATCTGCAAGTTTACCGGGGAGACGTAATTTACGTACAGTAGTTTTCCGACTTATTTCTCTGTCTTGACGCCGTCTAACGCGTTCTTCAGCACGTTCAACAACCCAATCGAGAAGTTTTGTGGATTCTTGTGGAGAATTTGTCAGCCAATGATCGAAAGGATCACGTATAGCATTCTCAACGATACGTTGTGCTTCGATGGTTGCTAATCGATCTTTTGTTTGTCCAACAAATTCAGGATTTCTGATGAAGATTGAAAGTATTGCAGCCGTTGAAATCATAACGTCATCGGATGTAATGATAGAAGCACGTTTGTTGCCTATTAACTCAGCGTAGGATTTCAATCCGCGCAAAAGAGCTTGGCGCAATCCCATTTCGTGTGTTCCCCCTTCTCCGGTGGGGATAGTATTGCAGTAAGATTGTACGCAGGCATCACCACCATGCCAAGCGATAGCCCATTCAACGGAGCCATGACCATTACATTGTTTTGTTTTGCCGGAAAAAATTTCCGACGTTACTCGATATTCATCTTTCAGAGATGAGAGTAAATAGTCTTTAAGGCCATCAGGGAAGTGAAAAATAGCTTTTTCAGGAATATTTTTTGTTTGTTCGAGTATGATAGGGTCGCAATTCCAGCGAATTTTTACGCCGCCAAAAAGATAAGCCTTGGAGCGTGCCATCTTATAAATTTTTTCTGGATCAAAAGCTGCTTTTTCACCAAAAATTTTACTATCAGGATGAAAACGAACGCGTGTGCCACGACGATTATAAACATCACCCAAATCTTCCAATTCAGATTGAGGAATACCGCGTGA
Source organism: Bartonella birtlesii IBS 325 (assembly GCF_000273375.1). Classification (NCBI taxonomy): domain Bacteria; kingdom Pseudomonadati; phylum Pseudomonadota; class Alphaproteobacteria; order Hyphomicrobiales; family Bartonellaceae; genus Bartonella; species Bartonella birtlesii. The sequence continues at coordinate 1,424,642 of NZ_CM001557.1, read as the reverse complement.
AAAGCGTTGTCGATAAAGTTTTCGTTCTCGTGCTACTTCGACTTCCATATCATCGCAAAGAGCATTAACAACAGAAATTCCTACTCCATGAAGCCCTCCAGCAGTTTGATAAGCTTTTCCATCAAATTTTCCACCTGAATGGAGTTGTGTCATAATGACTTCAAGAGTAGATTTATCAGGCATTTGAGGATGGTTTTCGACAGGAATGCCACGTCCATTATCTGTAACCGTTAAATAGCCGTTTCTATCTAGCGATACATCAATTAAATCTGCATAACCAGCGACAGCTTCATCCATGGCGTTATCAATAATTTCGGCAAATAAATGATGAAGTGCTTTACTATCTGTTCCACCAATATACATTCCAGGACGTAAGCGCACAGGCTCTAAACCCTCAAGCACTCGAATAGAGAGGGCATTATAGCTATCTTCTTGCGTATCTTTCGTATTTTTTTTCGAAGCCATTGCTTCTGACTTCATAGGGAATTTTAGATTTTTTTCTTTTGCATTTACCCGAGACTGTGCATTATTTAAAATACTAAAAAGATCTTTACTGTTATCGCTCATAGCGTTTGATTATCCACCTCACAAAATAAAATTTTCATGAAAATAAATTTATGCCTGTTTTTTATTTAAAAATCAATGCACTTAGGGAACATCAATTGTTGGACCGAAAATTTGTTCAAATTCTTTTTTGAGAACAATATCAATATCATGTATTTTTACAGGGAAACCTAAATCAAAAAAGCTGGTTACACCGTAATTTGTGATTCCACAGGGAACAATCCCTGAATAATGCGCTAAATTTGGATTAACATTGATAGAAATGCCATGAAAACTTACCCATTTGCGTATACGAATGCCAATAGCTGCGATTTTATTTTCGGGAGAGAAATCGCTTTGTGTAGAAAAGCAATTGGGACATTTAACCCAAACACCAACGCGATCTTCGCGACGTTCACCTTTGATATTGAATTTCGCAAGCATTTGTATGATCCATTCTTCTAAGGCACTAATAAAAGCACGGATGTCTTGTTTTCGGCGTTTAAGATCAAGCATAATATAAGCAATACGTTGACCTGGACCATGATATGTAAATTCACCACCGCGGCCTGCTTCATAAACAGGAAACAAATGAGGTGCTAAAAGATCTTTTTTGTTTGCACTCGTACCAGCTGTATAAAGGGAAGGATGCTCAAGAAGCCAAACTTGTTCATGCGCATTTTTTGCAAGAATGTTTTCTACACGCTCTTGCATATAACGAAGTGCTTCAGGATATTCGATCAAGTTATTACTTATTTTCCATTCAACTGGTGGATTCCCGAGGACTGTTTTAAACTGATGTGGTAAATGATTACGATCAGTATGTTTTAATTCAAATGTCATGAGCAATATTTATATTGGTATTCGAGTTCGCGTTAAAATCAGTAAAAGAGTTACAGGGTAAGATATGAAATTGTTTATTAAAATTAAGATAACACAATAATGAATTTTAGTTTAAGAAAATTCGCTATGCTTAAAAATATGCGCTCCTTTTACCACCTTCCTGTTGCACCGCCACCACCTGATGATCCACCACCACCTCTAAATCCTCCGTCTCCTGAATGGCTACCATAGATTCCACCAGATCGTCTGCCCGCAGCATTTAAATTTAAAAACCAAGGTGTGAAGATTATACCCATCCAGAGATATTTTTGTGGACCTACTTTTTTACCAAAAATCATCGCAAAAATGGGTAAACCAACCATTATAAAAAAGATTAAAAACATAATTGTATTGATTATCATTTCTTCTTGTTCGGCTTGTTTACGTTTTTCTTCAATAGCCCTAGCTTTTTCCTTGATTCGAAAAGAAAAATCAGAATCATTTTCTGTAATAACTTTTATAATTGCATGAACGGCTTCGACAATTCCTTTTTGATAATTTCCTTCACGGAAATTTGGAAGAACGAAGTTATTAATGATGACTGAGGACATAGCGTCTGTTAGCTCTCCTTCCAAACCATAGCCCACTTCAATACGTACTTCGCGTTCATTTGGTGCAATGACGAATAATACACCATTATTGATCTGTTTTTGACCTAATCCCCATGTACGAAAAAGAGAATTGCTATATGCCTCTATACTGTTTCCTGAAAGGGTGGGCAGAGTTACAATAACAATTTGATCTCCTGTTTGCTCTTCGAGTATAGCCAGTTTTTCTGTTAAATTCTTTTTTGTTGCATTATCAAGCAAATGAGCTACATCGTTGACATAGCCAGTTAAGGGAGGAAACTTAGTTTGCGAGTAAGCAACACTTCCCAATGCAACAACCAAATATAGAGCACTCAAAAAAGCCCATAAGCGTGGAAAAACACTACATTGCATAGAATGTCGAAACGGTTTCATTAATTAAAATTGACTTTCGGTGTTTGTTGGCTATTGGTATCGATGGTAAAAGTTGGCATAGGCTTAGCATCACGAAACCATAATTTTGCCCAAATCATAGTTGGTATTGTTTTGAGGGCTGTATTGTAGGCACGTACGGCTTCGATATAATCACGGCGCGCAACAGAAATACGGTTTTCAGTTCCTTCTAATTGTGATTGAAGAGCAAGAAAGTTCTGATTTGCTTTAAGATCAGGATAGTTTTCGACAACAGCCATAAGACGTGAAAGTGCGCTTGATAAACTTGCTTGATTGTTGAGATATTGTTTCATTATTTCTGAGTTATTCAACATATCTGCATTGATATTTACTTGCGTTGTTTTAGCACGTGCTTCAATAACATTCGTAAAGACAGTTTGTTCATGGGCAGCATAGGCTTTGACAGTTTCCACGAGATTAGGAATGAGATCTGCACGACGTTGATATTGGTTTAGCACTTCACTCCATGCGGCATGTGCTTTTTCTTCATTTGTTGGGATCGTATTAAATCCGCAGCCAGTTAAAAGTGGTATTAGAAATGCCAAGAGGATAGCGCTTGAAAATTTCCTTAATATTTTAGCTATAGGATGAGTAAATATCATTGAAGCATTTCGTATATTTAACATAAAGATATCTCCGTGAACATTTTATGTATTATATGGGATGTATATTTTCAATGAAAAGTATTTTGAATTTTGTGAAAATAATTTCATGATGAAATTCGTATAGTTATGAATTTTATAGTGTTGAAGTCATTGATTAAAATTAAAATAATTTCCTAATTTATATTTTGTGCAATATTTATGTAAACTGTTATTATAACAGGTTATTTTTTTATCTTTTATTTTAGAAATTATTTTTTAAAAGATAGAAATAAGAGAGATAATTTGGAAGGATCTTAAAGGACATTGAGGGTGAGAAGATAAAGCTTTTGCTAATATTTAAAAAATGCAAATAAGAGGAATGTTTAAAAAGGAAAAATATTAAGTATTTTTCTTTTAAAATAATGTGTTAAATTTAATTCCTAATGTTAAAAATAGAGAAAAAATTTGCTCATGTGTGAGCCAATAAGAAGAAAATAGTCACTATGTAATGACACAACCATTTTGAAATTATCGATAATATAAATTGCGTAGGTTTAAAGAATGGTACAGGCTTTGCTTTTTAGGGAGAAAAACCTTAAAAGGAATAATCGTTTGAAACTTTTATAAGCTTATAGATTAAGTTCATTAAGGGCGTATAAAAGAATTTTTAAAAAGATGATTTTATAACCACGGTATTTTTTACCGGAGTAGAAAATAAAGGTAATAGAATTCACAATGTTATGTCTTATGAATTAAAAGCCTTTTAGTGATAAACGCAAGCAAGCGAAATTTAAAACCGTTGTGACATTATAAAGGCATAGGATTTTACTCAATTTTGAGTCAAAAGCGACGATGTTTAGAAAATGCTCTATTCTAAAGTTAACAAGCACCAAAGTGGGTTAGTTAATTTGCCAACTCAAAATTAAGCCAGCTAATTTGCAAAGAAGTTAGGTTTGAGTACAAAAAATAAATCATGCATAAAAATGTGAACTCATAGAAAATAATTCAAATAACATATTGATTTATTTATATTTTTATATAATATAATAGCGTTTGGTACTCAAAACACGGCATCAAGTTCGTTGTTACGCTTTTCCCATAAGAGTATTCTATGGCATAAGTACACCCGACAAAGTTACTATATATGCTTTTAAAACTATATTATGCGATTTATGAAACGGTTGTATTATTTTTCGAATATACATTTATAATATTTAGAAACGCTCTTATCACGCGTATTTTTATCTTTATAAGCTATCAGTTTTTTTACTCAATAGTTTTTAAGATTTCTGTTAATTTCTCTTATAACTTAATAGCCTTTGTATAAAGCTATCATTTTAAATTACGGTATAATCTTTTAAAGGCAATTCAAAGTACAGTGTTTAAAAGTACAAAACTTCTTTTTTAGAATAACGCGTCATAAACTATTTTTTTAAGAGTGTATGTAATCAACTTACAAAAGAGATATAGCTATATTCTACACCGCTTGTGAGGTTATATGTCTTATAAGTCTATTCGGTTTCTCTTATTTCTAATTGTGGTAGTTTTTTCACGATTTTCATTGTTTCTAAACTTACAGTAATAACCCTTTGAAATAATTCTAATGGATAAGCAGGGTTACCAATGGTTTCAACAGCATAGCGATTGGCATCATTAACAATGCCACTCTTTTTATCAGTCTTGACGCATTGACGCCCCATAACCCATTCAAGAGCGGGCTTGCCATTGACGATATATTCATAAGCTTCAAGAGGAATGTCTGTCATTGTGATATTGCTGTTATAAATAACAGTTGATTTATCTTTCTCTTTACCTGCTTTTGCGAACTTCATTTCAGTCACATAATAAAACTTTTCTGGATTAGAGATGTCAGTTAATTTTGGATTACCCTTTTTAAAGGTCACTGGATAAGGCTCCACATCTTCATAGTTTACATGCAAATGACCCAGTTCACGCCCTGCTGTTACAAATTTCCAAAAATCCTCAGCACTCTTTACACAAGGGATACGAGGCAATTCTTTAGAGAGGTTATCAGCATAACGGGTACGATAATCTTCAGAATGTAAAATTCCGTAGACATAATAAAACAGATCATCTTTTGTGAGTGTTTCATTAGGATAAGCTGCTTCAAAATGTGCTAACCCTTCATCAGTTATGGCATCACGCCATTGTAAACCAGTATTTTCACTTTCTTTTGTAGAATTTAAAAATAAATGAGTTTGTTTCTTGTTTCTATCTTTTGAGACCCTAATGTCTTCGTAAATATAGCGTGGAAAGCATTGACCTTTTTCTATTGCATCCAGATTAGGCAAAACTTTACTCATCAAGACAGAAAATCCACATCTTGCTCCTATGCCTGTAACTTGTATTGCCTTATTTTCAACCGCCTTTTCCGTAGGAAACATATACGGTATTTGAGAGACTGCTTCATTGAAAATACGATCATAATAAAGCCATTGTTGTGTAAAAGGACGATACAAACTTTGAGCAAGGCATGCATCTTCAAACTCAAAAAGCTTTCCTTTTGTTAACTGTTGTTTTAGCTTAAGGCTCCAGCTAATTTTTTTTGCATCCGTGTTAACAAAATCATCTACAGCATTTATATGTGCTTTACGATCAGCATGTGTATGAACGTTATTAAAACATACTACTTCACTATTATAGAAAGCAATCATATTACTCATATTCTTCGCTAAAGATTCACGGTTCGAATTATATGCCCAAGCATCACGATTTGTTGAAATACCAAGAGAATAAGTCTCAAAGAGCTTTTTACAATGCCCTTTTTTGTCACCTAAAGCTAAAAATGTTTCAAAATTGTTATCACGTTGATGTATCCAATCACCATGCTTGTCTGGTGTAATTATTTGCCAACTCTTTTTATTTGTAATGCCACTAATGCTACTCAAATACTCAAGAGTTGTAAGTTTTTCTTTTGTTGTGAGATTATTACCGATGTCATGATAGTAAATTTTACAATCTCCAAAAACATTAGGATTTTTTATAAATAATGTTACAGCGATACCTGTCATGCTACCACTGCTAAAGACATTTTCTCCTTCTTGAGTTGCTCCATTGCTTAACATATTTTTGCGTATATCCCCCCGTAAATTGAGTACATAAATGCTCGTAAATTCTTTGGCTAAAGATTTTCGTAAACCGTCCATTGTAGACTTTTCTATATAACTAGAACCAGAAACAAAGCCGATTATTCCAGCATTATCAATACGATCACTAGCCCAACGAATAGCACGAATATAACTATCATACAGACCTCTTATAAGGCTTGCCTTCGATTGAGCCGCATAAGTTTCACGGATACGGTCATCTAATAGGGGATAAGGAGTGTTCTTTGCATTGTCATTGGCATTTTTTTGTCCTACCGAATAAGGGGGGTTACCAAAGATAACTTTGATATTCAGTTTTTTCTGATGTTCTAAATATTCACTATTTTCTTTAAATAATTTTTGTAGCAGATTTTTTTCTTCAAGCATCCGAAACGTATCGGTTAAACCAATATGCTTGAAAGGAATATAATTCCCTTTCATAAGACTATGATAGGTCGATTCAATGTTAATCGCTGCTATGTAATAGGCGAGCAAGACAATCTCATTGGCGTGGATATCATGACGGAACTTATATTCCATATCCTCTGGTTTTATCAGTTTAGATTGTAAAAGCCTT
>NZ_CM001557.1:1375311-1416949 GCF_000273375.1 Bartonella birtlesii IBS 325 | reverse complement strand
TCCTATGCGCTTCATCACAAATAATCAGATCAAATTCGGGTAAACCATGGTCTTTTTGTGCATCCGAAATCACTTGAATAGAATGATAGGTTGAAAAGATGACCGTCATTGCATCTGTGAGGTTTCACAAGCTTCTTTGGCAAGGGCTTGTGCATCCGTGGTAGCAGGGAGAACAAGATCTGATGTTTCCATGCCAACAATATCATCTTGATTTTTACGACGCTTGCCTACTTTTGTATCCGAACACACAGCAAAAGAACGCAAGGGGACTTGTGCATCGGCTGTCCATTCACGGATCGTTTGCGAGACTAAAGCCAGAGAAGGCACCAGAAACAAAACACGCTTGCCTTTTCCTGCTATGGTCTCTGCTATCTTAAGGCTTGTGAAAGTTTTACCCGTTCCACATGCCATAATCAGCTTGCCACGGTCTGCTTCTTTTAAACCTTCACAGATTTTCTTGATGGCTTCTTCTTGATGGGGACGAGGCTCTTTTGTTGATTTCAGAACAATTTCTTTTTTCGTTGCAAATATTTTCCAGTCTATACGACTGTTTTCCATATGACGAAGGTCAATGCGATAAACGGGTATCGCTTGTCCTTTGATCATGGCATTCACATTGTCACTTAATTCCACTTCAGTGGTATCGACAAGAAGACGATATTTAAAGATGTCTTTTCCAGAGGCAGCGATAAAGCTATTAATATCCTTTTTACTGATCTGATGGTCAGCTTTATAAAACTTACATTGAATAGCCACATATCCCTCTTGATGACGAAGCTTTGCTACCAGATCAATGCCGATATCATTTTTATTCCAACCTTCGCGCTCTGTTGCCCATTCATAATAGCTCTCAACCGTTTCATATCGTCCAAAATGGAGAGGGTCATGCATAAGATAAGCCATGACAAGATTTTCAAACAATGTTCCCAATTCACGGGGTGATTTAGCTTGTTTGCGATAATATTCCAACAGAGAGCGTAAGGTGACATGTTCATTATCATAATGATGAAAGTGAGGCATATTACAACAGAGCTCCGTTTTCTTATTATTGGATTAATTCTTATCAAAAGAATCAAAACGCAGCTTATTAAATCCATTTTGAATGAATAGTGTGAAAAATGCGGAAAATGCTAAAAAGCGGATAAATTTTTTCAAAAGATTTTTTAAAGGCTGTTTATCCACAGCCCATGAGAGAGATCAGACCAGCAAAATAGTGAAATTTGCTGTTTATTTGATGTGTTCATCATGACAAATGTACCATGGGCTTTAAAATATCAGAATGAGTATTTTGATAAGTTTTATGAAGCATTGAAAGGGTAACTTTTGTCAGTTCAATTTACTGACACAAACTGACAAGTTTTAATCAATTCACATCATTGGTTATCTTTAAAGATTGTACTTTTGATATGAGTTATATTTTAAAGACATTAACCACTTGAAATATAATGTTTTTAATTTTTTTATCATTTAAAAAAATAATATAGGCCCTAAAAGGAACTGATTAAACTCTTTTCCCAAAGCAATTTCAATCAATTCTTTGTTTAATATGCTGTATTTTTCCAAATAAGAAGGTGTGCACGGGATAGCTAGCAATACGAATATCAATTTCTATGGACCAGTCTTTAATATTTTGGCTGTATCAGGTTTGATAAGCTATGTGAGTGATGGCAAACAAACCACTGTTGGTTTTGATGAGCATAGATATGATTTTTAAGCAGATGGATTGGTGGTAATGACTTTACCTATGAGGCAGTACTTGCTGGCAGCAAGATGTTGAGAGAAATATGATACATGTTCACCGATCTTTATAATCCTCGTACTTGTCTTGGAGATGCGGGGCCAAAACGTCAAGATGTATATGGATCTTCCCATTTTTTGGCAAGTCCTTTCAAGAAGTAAAAAATGAAACAAACCTTAAAATTATTGAGTTGCATAGCTTTATTCGTTATAATTGGGTGTCAGTTTAATAAACCTCCTGCAGGATACTTCACTGTGTGAGAGAAATCAGAAGCAGATTTTACTGAGGTAGGAAAAGCATTGCTAGAATGTGGTCTGCCGAGACTTAATTATCTTGAGAATGATGTTCAAAAGCTAAGCAAAAATGAGAATGCAACGATTGATGTTTGTATGATTCAGGCAGGATTCCATTATGAAGGGAGAAGTGGGTGGTGTGAAAATTTTAAAGAGAAAAACCTTCCCATTTGTCAGCCTGATGCTGTTATTCCTCAAAGAAGCGTTGAAAAGCGCTTAAATAACCTGTTTTGTAAAAGGTGTAAAATGCGGATAAATGCCTACCTTAAGCTTGCTGCTGGTGATGATAGACAATCCTCCATACTCGTTTTCGCTTGAAATGGCAGGATTGTTGCCTCAATCCACCATCTCAATATTATTTACTATTATTTTAAATGATGGTAACAAAAAATGTCAACAGACTTATGAACTTTTTTATCGTAAATCAATCCATTGAGAGAGGGGAGAAATGAAAAAAATTTTAAAATTATTGAGCTGCATGGCTCTGTTAAGTACAGCTGGATGTAAGCTAGGCAATCCTCCCCCATCGACTTTGGCTTTATGGGAAAAGCCTGAAACAGATCGGGTTGTAATTGAACAATCACTTTTAAAATGTGGCTGGAAACCGGTTTATGCTTCTTCTAGTGATATGAATTCGTATGCGAGTGAATTTTCCTCAGTTTATGAATGCATGAAAAAAGCAGGCTTCCGATATAAATTGCAGGATTCAAAGGGAATTTATTTTACACAACCTCCGAAAAGTGATTCGTTCCTAACCGATCTCATGATAGCTGGATATCAACAATTTATGGATAACGACACTTTTGGCCTAAGCAATACGAGCAAAAAGGAACGAGCTATGATAGCTCATTTTGAAAATGAAAGAAAACGTCAGCAAACAAAAAAAGCTTTACAAAAGCGACCATCAAAGCGTCCTAACCATTCTTAAAGAGGGAATTGGATAAAAGTACGAATGATGAAGGGTATCGAAATAATACCCTTCTTTATTTAAGCGGGTGACATGTTAAATCTAGTCGTTGATTAACTCACTAGCCAAACAGCGGAAGGTTTCATTACAGGGGAACGCACATTTTGAGATACAAGCCATTGGAGTGATTTCCATTGAAGGCTCGACGATGCTTATCTCTAGAAAAGATCTCAATGTTCTAGGCTCTGATGTTCAAACAAAGGATAATCTTCTCTTAAAAGCTGAGGGCAATGTTTCGATTGATGCTACCCGCAACAGCATGGACAATCATACGCAGGATGGGCAAACCTCCCATGTCGCCTTACACAATGGCTCTCATTTAAGCTCTGGAAAAGATACCACGGTCCTATCCGATCAAGATATCCATATTGCTGCTTCCGATATAGATGCCAAGGGCAATGTTGGCCTTGGCGCGAAAGGAGAAATAACAATAGGGGTAAGAGAAGATGAGATGGAATATCATCTTCAGGACAACAATCTTAAAGTGGATATGCAAGCCTCTCATGCAGTTGGCTCTTCGATAAAATCTGGGGGTGATACCACGGTTGTTGCGGGGCAGGATGGAAAGGCGCATGACCTTAGCATCACGGGCAGTTCCATTGCTGCTGAGGGCAAGGTGGGGTTGAAGTCCAGCAATGATATCCTGATCACCAATGCAGAAAATAGCTTACACTACGAGATGTCGTATCATAAAGAGGGTGGAACATTTAGTAGCAGCAAATCCGAGCATAACAAGATTGATGCGACAGAAGTTGAGAGTTCGCTCATCACTGGAGGCAAAGGTGTTGCCCTTGAATCGGAAAAAGATACAACAATCATTGGCTCGATGCTGCTTGCTGGCAAACAAGAGAAAACACTGGGAGAAAACGCACAGGCAGAAAAAACACCAGAAGAACAGGTAAAAGCGGATATTACCATTCACTCTGGTGGAAATATTCTCATAAAAGGCGCGCAAGAACACTACGATCAGCAACAACAATCTTCAGAAAGTGGCTTTTTACACGAGAAATCCTCCAATAGCTCTCAATCGCATAGCACAACGGTTTCTTCTATTTTGGGTGCAACGGGCAATGTTGATTTGCAAGCAGAAAAAGAGACCACAATTACTGCTTCTCATCTGCTTTCAGGTCAAAACATCAATGTGAGTGCAGAAAGCGTGACGATTGATGGCATGACAGATCATCATAAGAGCCATTCAGAAACCCATGAAACAGGTTTTGGTGTGGGTTCAGGCAAGGGCTTTGCATCGATATATGGGAGTGAGGGAAAAACAAAAAATGAAGAGAGTTTTGAACATCAAGGCTCTTCTCTGAATGCGGATGGCAATTTAACATTAATGCCACGCAAAAAGATGTGAATGTGGTGGGTTCTGATTTTTCTGCGTAAGAAAATATTCATGTTTCGATCGCCCATGATATCAATGTTTTACCTGGTCATAATAGCCATAAGTCAAACAGCCAAGAAGAGCGCTCAGGTTTTGGTTTTCAGTTTGAAAAGGGCACCAGCTCCGTTTATGATGTGTAAGAAAATTGTTTTGATTGATTCAACATAAACAGATTTTAAATGAGAGAAACTTATGATATTTGGGTGATTAATTCAATATAAAAAACAGTAAATTATTATAAATCAATGTGTTGCTAGTTTATAATAAGCCATTAGGATGGAAAATGAAAAGTATTTAACCATAAAAAGTTTGTTATGAACACTGTAGTAAAAAACACTTCCGTTATCTCTAACATTGCAAATAAAACCGCATCTGTTAATAAAGCAAGATCCTGTAAAAAAATACGAAATTATTGATGATTATGAATATATAGATGGTCATTTCTTAACTCGCATTCGTGCTTTTTAAGAAATTTTGATGATATGCAAAAAGTAACCTTGGTGGCTATATTGAAAATGGAAATAATTCATCTCATGAGGGGAGTTGTTGGGTTTATGATAATGCCTGTGTGTCTGTAACAATGCCCATGTTTATTATGATACTGTGGTGTTTAATTATACAAGGATTTATAGGCGTGCCAAGGTTTATAATTATGCCGTTATTAATGGTCGTGCAAGATTTATGGCAGGCTCTATGCCACTACTAGTGTGGATGACTCTTTTGAGGTTTATGGCTCTGTTTATGAGAATGCCAAGATCTCATATTGTGTCAAGATTTAGGGAAAGGCATATGGCAATGCAAAACTTAATAAAAAAAGCAAAGTAAGGTTGATTTTAAAAAGTTGTGAAGTTTATGAAAGCGATAATGTTATCAAGATTCTTGATTAAACAGAGTAAATGACAGACGAGAGAGGGAAGCGCTTTTCTTATGAATATAAACGCATCGTAAAAGAGAAAACCAAAAAAGAAAGCCGTGCCCAGTGATATAACGCAGCTTTCAAATATTGTTTCCGAAAGATTCAAGTGAAAATCATCTACAGTGGAGTAATGAACCATGTATATACAAAACGTATTAATATTACAAGAGCTCTATTGATTAAAACTTATCAAAAGGAACGTAAATGATGGGTACGATCTTGATAGCATTTATTTGAATAAGAGAGACTATAAACGCTTTTAATTGCTATCAAACATATTAAGAATAACGCACTTATTTTGAATTAGTTCATTTTAAACAAAGAACATGATCAAAATGCTTATTAAGTTCATATCAATACAATCAAAGTAAATGTGTATTAAGTGACAGCTTTTCATAACATTCTGCACTAAATGTAACTTATTTTGCAAATAAGCTGGTCTGTTTTTTGGTTGGCAAGGTCAACCATCCAACTTTAGAGGCGTTATCTTTAAACATTGTCGCTTTTGACTCAAAATTGAGTAAAATTCCGTACCTTTATGATATGATTACAATCCTTTTGAAATTTACTTACTTATCTATTGTCTCAATAGGTGTCCTAAAATTTAAGGGAATTAAAATCACTCAATCCAAATTTAGATTAACCTCATTTGGTTTCGTATTTTTAAACTATAATTTTTAAAACGTTTATTGATACTTGCTTGTATATAGCATTAAAAGGCTTTTAATTATCATAAGATATAACATTATGAATTCTTTTACATTTATTTTCTACTCTGGTAAAAAATACCGTGATTATAAAATCATCTTTTTTAAAATTCTTTTATGCGTTCTTAATGAATTAAAATCTATAACTCTTATGACAGTTTCAAACGATTATTTTTTTTCAAGATTTCATTCATTTAGCTTTGGAAGAAAATGGATGGCAGAGTTTAATCCCGACAAGCTTTTAGTAAGGATGAGACATGTTAGAAAAAAATTGTTTGATACAACGTTTTAAATTTATCACGGGAGCGTGGTATCGGGCTTTTTTATACGCCAGACAGTTTATTTTATTTAGATCCTCCTTATTCTTTACAAAAGAAATATTATAGCTCTGGGAATTTTGTTGAAGATGATTTTGTGGGTATGGCAAAAAAACATCCCGAACAGAAATTCTGATTCGTAATGATTGAGAAAGAAATTTGGAAATTTTTGTTAGAATAAAGATGAAATGATTATTTTTTCTAAAAGATTTTTTAGATGTTAACGCCGTTTGGTAAAGTCTTACACAAACGCACATTGATCGCTTAGAACGCCTTTTAGATATGGCTGAAAATTAGATATATCTAAGCTTTATAGCAGTTTTATCTCTATAGAGATTGGAAAAAAGCCTGTGCCGGTTGGCATGGAAGAAAAGATCATAGAACTATATGGTTTAGATGAAAAGATCGCTTTTCTTTCGAGAAAAGAAGCGAGAGTTTGTCGTAGGAATTTTGTAATAAACTCTTTTGATCACTTAGACTATGAAATTGTTGATATATTTATTAAAAATTCGCACAGTTTTTACAAAAGAAGATGCGCTTTGTAGAGAAATGTTAAAATCCTATTCCCTAACTTTTATCCACGTATCCCGTACTTTAAAAAAGATATATAAAATCAATATATTGTGTACACTAAAAAACAACATGGTACGCCCAAGGGGAATTGAACCCCTGTTTCCGCCGTGAAAGGGCGGCGTCCTAACCGCTAGACGATGGGCGCAAACCAATGATGAGGCTTATAGAGAGGATCTTTTTACTTCGCAAGCCCTCTATGCGATTTTTTTTAAAAAAATATATTTTATTGAATAATTTTTAGATACCTCTTTTTAAAAAGCAAAAATAAATAACGGCTTTTCTCCATTTTACATGAGTGAATTGAGAAATCTGATAAAAGAATGAAGGCTGACTATTTTATGCTTTGTTTGTTAAGTTTTTTATAAAAAGCTTTTATTTTGGCTAAAAAATAAGGCTATTTCTTTGATATAATTTGCTGATAACATCTACATCTGTAGCTTTGCAAGTCCCCATTGAGAGTGTCTATAACAGTTGAATTTATGTATAAATATTTTTTCTTTATATTGCTGTTGCTTGAAAGATATATAAAAAGGGATGTAGTGTTAGTGATTTGGAAGTTTTTGATGCCATGTTGTCTTCATTCTCTAAATTGATCATTTTATAGAGATTCCTAGCTTTTAAAAAAGGTAAATCTTTTTGTTCTTAGAAATTTTTTTAAATGAATGCTATTATTGTACAAAAGAAAGAATTGGTTTAAATAGAGTAAGGGAACTTCTTTAGATTTTATTCAAAATTATAAACAGTATTTGCTATTAGTTTGTAGGTTATTTTAATATTTTTCAGAGAAAACTTAAGGGTAAGTATTTAGATAATGGCAGAAGCTTTAAAAGTTGGCATTGCGGGTCTTGGTACGGTTGGTACTTCAGTTGTTAGAATTCTACGTGAAAAAGCTGATAGTTTGGCTTGCCAATGTGGACGTTTAATAGAAATTGTTGCTGTTAGTGCGCGTGATAAAGGCCGTAACCGTGGGATTGATCTAAGTAATGTAAAATGGTTTGATTCGCCTGTGGAAATGGCAGCTTCTGATGAGATTGATGTCTTTGTTGAATTAATTGGTGGCGAATTAGATGTCGTATATGCAGCTGTAAAAAAAGCGCTTGAGATGGGACATCATATTGTTACTGCCAATAAAGCGCTTCTCGCTCGGCATGGAGTAGCGCTTGCTATAAATGCAGAAAAAAAAGGCGTGTTTCTACATTTTGAAGCTGCTATAGCAGGAGGAATTCCTATCATCAAAGCGATGAGAGAATCACTTGTCAGTAATCAGATATCGCGGATTTATGGCATTCTCAATGGAACATGCAATTATATATTAACACGCATGTTTATGGAAGGTCTTTCATTTAAAGATTGTTTGGTAGATGCACAAAGGCTTGGTTATGCTGAAGCTGATCCAACTTTTGATATTGGAGGCAATGATACCGCTCATAAATTAGCTTTATTAACAAGTTTGGCATTTGGAACCGCGGTTTCGTTAGATGATGTTTATGTTGAGGGAATTAGCAATATTTCGCAGATTGATATTCGTGCGGCTGATGAACTGGGCTATCGGATTAAGCTTTTAGGGGTTGCATTAAAAACTGATACTGGAATAGAACAACGTGTTCACCCAACAATGGTACCATCATCATCAATGCTTGCACAAATTCATGGTGTAACGAATGCTCTTTCTATTCAAAGTGATTTGTTAGGTGAATTATTGTTTTCTGGTCCTGGCGCTGGGGGGGATGCAACAGCATCGGCAGTTATTGCTGATTTGGCTGATATAGCAAAAGCATGTCCTCATTTTCAATATGCACCTGTTTTAAGAAAACCAGCATTAGAGCTTATTCCTCACAAAAGGGCACGTATTTCTCACCATGCAGGTGGTTATTTTATTCGTTTGAATGTTCATGATCGCGCTGGTGTTTTTGCAGCAGTTGCAAGGCATATGGCTGATAATAATATTTCATTAGAGTCAATTGTTCAAAAGCCTTTTATAGAAAGTCAGGTTGTGAAAATAATCATTTTAATAACCCATGAAACAACAGAAGTGAATGTACGACAGGCGCTTGCCGCAATTGAAAAAGATGGCCATCTTGTTGCCAAATCACAATTCATTCGTATAGAACCTATAGCGTAGTTTTAATAATCTTGTTTTGGAATGGTAAGAAAAGCTTAAATATTTTTCTTTTGTGGAAAGTTTTCATCTTTACCAAAAGCTTGCTTCTTAATATTGAGCAATCAGTGCTAATATTCGTTGCTAGTGTTATTTCAGTAGGATTTTTATATGCTCGCAACTGAGAAGACTTTAAATGGACTTGATCGTATTCTAACGCTTGAGTTGGTACGCGTAACTGAACGTGCTGCTGTTGCAGCTGCACGCTGGCGTGGGCGTGGTGATGAAAAAGCTGCCGATCAAGCTGCTGTAGATGCAATGCGTCAGGAACTTAACCGGTTGCCTATCGATGGCACAGTGGTGATTGGTGAAGGTGAGCGCGATGAAGCTCCTATGCTTTATATTGGAGAGAAAGTAGGTTTTCAAAATGGATTGGCGATTGATATTGCACTGGATCCACTTGAAGGAACAACGATTTGTGCAAAAAATCTTGCTAATTCTTTGGCTGTGATTGCCATTGCTGAAAAAGGTAACCTCCTTTATGCTCCTGATGTTTATATGAAAAAAATTGCTATTGGTCCTGGTTATCCAAAGGGGATTGTTGATATAGATGCTTCTCCTGCTGACAATATTCATGCTCTTGCAAAGGCTAAAGGTGTGACTGTTAGTCAGATTGCTGTTTGTATGATGGATCGGCCACGCCATACAAAACTGATTGAGGAAGTGCGAGCAACAGGTGCATCAATTCGTTTAATTGGTGATGGCGATGTTGCGGCTGTTATTGATACAACTTATCCAGAAGAAACGGGTATTGATATCTATATGGGGATTGGTGGAGCACCAGAGGGTGTGTTAGCAGCTGCTGCCTTACGTTGTATTGGAGGACAGATGCAAGGGTGTTTGCAGCTTGATACGGATGAAAAAATTGCACGTGCGGCTAAAATGGGGATTGGTAATCCTAATAAAGTTTATACCATGGAAGAAATGGTAAAGGGTGATGTGTTATTTTCTGCAACAGGTGTAACGGACGGTAATATGCTTTCTGGTGTTAAGTTTACCTCCCGTTATATTCAGACAGAAACTCTAGTGATGCGTTCACATACAGGTACAATCCGTAATATTAAAGCACAGCATAGAGATTATTCAAAATTTTATTAATACGCTCTTTTTCTGTCGTTCTTAGAAAATAAAAAGCAAATTGAAAAAATACTTCCATGGAAATTCTAAAAGATACCCTCGTGGAAGGATTGGTGGTTTTTAAAAGATATATTTTTATTTTATAAGAGTTCTACAGAATGCATCCAACCATTTTTATCTTCTCTATTGCCTTTTTGAAGATCAACAAGATGGGTGCGAAGTTGTTTTGTTACCTCGCCAACCATCTCATTTCCAATAATGATCTCACCACTTTTGTATTTGAAACGACCGATTGATGTGATAACAGCTGCTGTTCCACAAGCAAAAACTTCTTTAAGATGGCCATTTTGTGCATCTTCTTTGAGTGATGCAAAAGAATAAGGGCGCTCTTCTATTGTTAACCCCATTTGTTGAGCTAACTGTAAAACAGAATGGCGTGTTATTCCAGGAAGGATGGTACCATTAAGTACAGGTGTTACAAGTGTATTATTTGCCATAATAAAACAAACATTCATACCACCAAGTTCTTCAATCCATTTATGTTCCACCATGTCCAAGAAAAGTACTTGGCTACAATTGTTTTCAGCTGCAATTTTTTGTGCAAGTAAGCTTGCTGCATAGTTCCCACCACATTTTGCAGCACCTGTGCCACCAGGACCAGCACGGCTATAATCTGTTTCAAGCCATACATTAACAGGCTTTTCTTCTCCTTTAAAATAGGATTCAACAGGAGATGCTATGATACAAAAAATATATTCTTTAGAAGGGCGAACTCCCAAAAAGTTTTCATTACCAAACATGAAAGGGCGTATGTAGAGGCTAGCAGTAGGATTTCCAGAAACCCATTTTTGATCAATTTTTACCAATTGATGAACAGCATTTAAAAAAATGTCTTTTGGTAATTCAGGCATGGCTAATCGTCTTGCTGATGTTATAAAACGCTCTGCATTGGCATCAGGACGGAATAACAAAATACGTCCATCTTTGGTACGATATGCTTTTAGACCTTCAAAAATCTCTTGCGCATAATGCAAAACAGCACTTGCAGGGCTAATTTCCAAAGGTTTGTATTGAGAGATGATAGCGTTATGCCAACCTTTGCTTTCAGTCCATTGGATGGTGCACATATGATCTGTAAAAAATTGACCAAAACCAGGATTTTTAAGAATTTCTTCACGTTTCTCATCTGACAGGGGCGATGTGTGTTGTTCGATTTTTAATGGAAGTGATAATGTAGGAGATTTCATCAGTAAAACCTTTGGAGTATGCTTTATTTTTGGATATTATTTATTATAAAAATAACGAGATGCTTTCATCATAACTTTATTATTAGCAAATCATTTATGTCAATGCCTTATTATAGGATTAAGAGAAAAGACTATTAAGATACCTTCTTGTTGTTGTTTTCATGCACCTTTTTCTCAATTATTATTAAATAACTCAGGAACTTTTATACATATTTGTCGTTTTTCAAGGGAACTGTCTGGATCATGTCATATATGCATATCTTATAACTTTAAGGCAGGGGAGTTGAGAAAAGGAATTTTTACTATGATTGATAGAAATTACCACACATACGAGGAACGTATGGCTGCAGAAAAAAAAGAGCGTGAACAGCGTAATTCGATTGGTAAAGGCATTCTTGCCATTCTTCTTGCACTCTTTATTATCTGGCTTATTTTTGGATTTTTTGGATCTTTTTTTGCGAAATCTCCTGAACGTCTATCTCATTATAATACAACAAAATCAGGTCAAATAATACCAAGTATAAAAACAGATCCTAATTCAACAATTACAGTCCCTTATAGCTATAAGGGACAGGGGGCTCCTTTATCTCATGAATAAAATCTTTGAAAAGGATCAATTCAACACTAGATAGACAACGATTTTCTCAGATCTATGGAAAAGAAGAATTTAAGAGAAGAGATGTTAACTTTTGAAGTTAATTGATAAATTAATTTTCATAAAAATAAATAAGGCAACGGTTTTAACAGCTGTTGCTTATTTATTTAGCGTGTGATGAAGCAACTTCCTCCAGAATTTTTAATGCTTTCACAAAGGTTTATAGCATCATTCCTGCTTTGTGTTTGAATACGAACACGATAATAGGTTCCTTTTCCTGGTATGAGAGCAGGCTGAATATTGAAAGGACGAGTACCAATAAGAGCTGCAAATTTCAATTGCATTTTCTTTAAAGAATCCCTAGCCAGCGCGTGAGTTGGCTGGGATGCAAGTTGCACGTAATAACCTTCTGAATTTTGTGAGGCTACTTGATTTGGTGATGTTGGGTGAGAATACGAAGGAAGAGGTATAACTTTTTCTTCCACATGAGAAGTAGAAGCGTTTTCCGCTATTATTTTATCAATATCATTCGTCAGGTCATTTTCTGTTTCTTTGTTACTTATATCGGATTCGTGTGAAGTAGCAGGAAAAGAATCTCCAAATTGCTCCACAGTTGTTTGATCAATTGCCTCTTTTTCTTTATCAGTGTTTTTCTTTTCTGGCTGATGCTTTGATTCTAATATAATTGTACCGTCTTGGTTTACAATAACAGTTTGTACTTCTCGCGTTGGAATGGTGTGATTGATGGCTTCAGTGACGGCATCTTCAACCTCAGCTTCACCAAAAGAAGGAGATGAAGAACTTGTAAATTCTTGTTGGTCTATTTCTGATAATTTTTCAGGCTGTTCAGAGTTATCAATAAGAAATTGCTGTGTATTGTCTTGTTTTTCATTTTGCTCAGTTGCTTGTTTATAAATATCTAAATTATGTGCAACATCATTTTTTGTTTCAGCTGTTTCTTGTTTAAATTTAAAAGGTGTATTGTCTGCATGGATAATGGGAGTGCCTTCATTTTTTTGTGGTGGTGTAAAAAAATGAGAATAACCAAAAAAACCAATCACTATTAAGATGAGAATAACAGCACTTCTAGTAAGAGTTTTACCAACCATAAAATTTTTCGAATGAGACGTGGTTGCGTGCGTAGGGATTTCGTCTATGCCTCTGTGTAATGAGTTTTCAGTCAAAGAGGAGGAATTATAATCCATATTGTCAGTGGGAAAATAGCTGGCGTTTTGAGTTTGCGAATTTGTATATGCACAATCTCTTGGATTGTACGTAGTTTGATGAAAAATTTCATTGAAGATTTCGTTTTGTTGCTGCTGCGAAAAACGTTCTTCTGAAATATGTCCAACATTTAGTATATCCGCAAATTCTTCTTTCAAACCATCGGTTGGTACATCATATTCTGGAGCTTCATAAGGAACTTCAGGAACCATAATTGGTCCGGTTTTTTCCACGGTTTCTTCTGAAAGTTTATAAGTATCAACTTTTGGAGGAGGAGTGCTTCGATGCGTATAGTTATGAGCAAAAAAATTGCCCGTTTGTTTTATTGTAGGAGTTGCTGATGAGACATGTGTATCATTCAAATTATTTTGTTTATAAGGCACTTCTTTTTTATTGTTTTGTTCAGAGTTATTCTTTGCGTTATTAATGTATTGGGTTTGAGCATTACGATATTTTTCTGAGGAGACTACATAGGCTTCTTGTTGTAAAGACTCTTCTTCATAAAACTGGGAATAATTGCTCGTACGGTGTTCTTGTGGATAGCCTTTTAAATCAGATTGTTTACCTCTTTCTGTTGAATCCAAAGCTGATGTGAAATCTTTCGTTATTTTATTTCTCTCAGTATCTTCTTTTTCTGAAATGAACTCAGAAGAAGAGAACAACATATCCGTAGAGGGGAGTAGGGGGGCTGTATGATATTCATAAGTCTGATTTTCTTGATCAACCGAAACTTTATAAGGATGGTTTACATAGGTGTCGTAAAAGCTTTGATTGTCGTCATAATCTTTTTGTATATGCGCAGTACTTTCCTCCTGAGAGACTGTTGGTGAAAAAGGGCTAATTTGTTCAGCGTTTTTTATCAGGGCTGTTTTTTGAGCGTGTTTATCAGTTTCATCAAAAAAGAAATCTTCCGATTGTATACTAAAATCATTTTTTTCAAAAAAAGAATCAGTATGGGTTGATGTTGTTTTATTTCGCTGTGATTGATTTTTTGGGATAGGTAAAGGAGAGAGTGCGTCTAAAATTTGTTCTTCATCGTGACACATCGGTGAAGAGTTTTCTTCTTCAGATAAAAAACGTTTTCTTTTTACATGAGAAGAAGTCGCTGTAGTATCTAAGGTTTGGTCAGGTGTGTGGGAGGGTAAATCCCACTGTTTCTTTTGATCATTAAGGGGAAAATCATCCGTTAAATCATTTTCAAGTTGTGCTTCTAGAAAGGACAAATCAAAATCATCATAGGATGAAATTTCAGGGGATAAAGCTTTAGAGGAATGAGATACCGACTGATCAGTCTGTGTGGGAGATTGATCATTTCGATTTTCGCTTTGTTTGTACGGGTTAAAAATTCGCGTAAGTCTTTCTAAAGGATCATGATGTTCATGATTTTGCTTTATTTCGTGCGGATTTTTGCGATCGTTATCGCTCATAGCTTTTCTCACATGATGAACTGCATCTGCGTGCAATAAATGGTTAATTTTGATTTTGTTATACTAAACTATCAATTTCCCCCCTCCTATGACACAGATATACGAAAAAGTTTATCAATAAAGTACCTATTTTATGTATTTATAGAACTTTTTCAACGCATTTCTATTGGCACTTCTACTCCTACAATTGTAAGCCCCGATGTTAAAATATTCATAACAGCTTGTATTAATCCTAGTCTAGCAAGTGAGAGTTCTTTATCATGAGGTTGAATAAAGCGTAAATTGAGATTATCACTGCCTTTATTCCAATGGGTATGAAAACTGGAGGCAAGGTCATAGAGATAAAAAGCTAATCGATGTGGTTCTTTATGAATAACTGCTTGTTCAATAATACGTGGATATTCAGAAAGTTTACGTATTAATAATATTTCATTGTCATCTGTTAATCGGTTAAGATATGCGGTCATTGTATCATTTGAAAGATTTTCAATATGAAGAGCTTCTTTCGCTTGACGAAAGACTGAATGACAACGTGCACTTGCGTATTGTACATAGAAAATAGGATTATCTTTTGATTGTTCTGTCACTTTTGCAAAATCAAAGTCAAGGGGAGCTTCACATTTACGATACAGCATCATGAACCGCACTGGATCACGACCGACTTCTTCTACAACGTCACGCAAAGTAACGAATGATCCTGCTCTTTTTGACATGCGTACAGGTTGACCGTTGCGAAAAAGTTTGACTAATTGGCATAAGAAAACACTTAATTTAGCTTTATTGCTAGAGATTGCTTTTGCCATCGCTTCTAACCGCTTTACATAACCAGCGTGATCTGCACCTAGAATATAAATCATTTCATCAAAATGGCGATTGAATTTATCATGGAAATAAGCAACATCGGCCGCAAAATAGGTGTAAGAACCATCAGACTTAATCAAGACACGGTCTTGATCATCTCCAGCATCCGTTGAACGGAATAAAGTTTGCTCATTTGGCTCCCAATCTTCTATATTTTGCCCTTTTGGCGGAGGAAGTTTTCCTTTGTAAATATAACCATTTAAAGTGAGATCATTAATGGTATTACGAATAGAACGTGCATTATCTGCATAAAGCATTCGTTCTGAGAAAAAGATATCATGATAAATATTAAGGGCAGCTAAATCTTCGCGAATCATTGTCATCATTGCATGAATTGCGCGTTCCTTCACAAGAGATAAAGCTTCATCGTTATCAATAGTGAGAAGTTTATCACCAAATTCTTGAGCAAGTGCTTGTCCCAATGGTATCAAATATTCACCAGGATAGAGACCTTCTGGAATTTCATTGATTTTTTCTCCGAGAGCTTCGCGATAGCGCAAGAGCACAGAATGAGCGAGTATTTCGATTTGTTGACCAGCATCATTGATGTAATATTCTTTTGTAATGCTATATCCGGCAAATTGCAACAAATTGGAGAGAACATCGCCAACAACAGCACCTCGGCAATGTCCCACATGCATTGGCCCTGTTGGATTTGCTGATACATACTCAACATTGATACGTTTCCCTTGTCCCATAGAGATACGACCGTAGGAAAGACCTAATTCAAGCATTGATTTTATGACATCTTGCCAAAATAATTTAGTAAGTTTTATGTTGATAAAACCAGGACCTGCAACTTCAATATTTTCAATAGAGAGATCATTTTTGAGGAGATTTATGATTTTTTCTGCAAGGGTGCGGGGATTTAATCCAATAGACTTTGCAAGAACCATCGCAGCATTGGTTGATAAATGGCCATGGGAAGAATCACGTGGAGGATCAACGGTAATTTTTGATAAATCTAAATCTTCTCCATTCTTTCCTTTTATATCAGATGATTCGAGTATTTTTTTAATTTTTTCTCGAAATTTTTAAAGACATTCATATTTAACTTCCATAACGGTATTCAAAAGTAATTAAATAAAATTATCTGTGTGGCCAAACAAACGGTTATATTCACGCAAAGCATAGTGATCGGTCATACCTGAGAGAAAATCCGCAATGAGACGTGCTAATGCATGATCTCTTAAGTGTATTGTTTTTTTGCACCAACTTTCAGGCATTATATTCGGATTTTTATAATAACAGTCGAATAATTTTTGTACAATGCATTTTGCTGCAGTGCGACGACTAAGAACTTGATCATGATAATAAAGATTTTTAAACAGAAAATCTTTTAGTTCTTTTTCGTAAATTGCCATTGTGGGTGAAAAGGTTACAATAGTTTGTCCTGCATGGTGAATATCATTGATGCTTGTTGGTTTGATTCGTGTTAAATTTTCTTGTGATTGTTTGATAACATCTTCAACCATGCTTGTTATTTGTCTTCGTACAAGTGTGTAGCCACATCGTGTTTGATCAAGCTGTGGATATTCATCTGTTATCTCTTTCAATATTGAAGCTGTCAGTGAAACCTGTTCTAACTGAGCAAGTGTTAAAAATTGCGAACGCAGTCCATCATCGACATCATGCGCATTGTAAGCAATGTCATCAGCAATAGCTGCACATTGTGCTTCTAGTCCGGCGAAGCAGTCTAACTCAAGATTTTGTTTTAAATTGTATTGTAGGATGTCGATAGGGATATTTTTATTTTTCGCATAAGGACCTAAAAGAGGACCATTATGTTTTACAAGTCCTTCGAGAGTTTCCCACGTGAGATTAAGTCCATCAAAATTCGCATAGCGCTGTTCTAATTTTGTGACAATACGTAATGCTCGTGCATTATGGTTAAAACCGCCATAAGATGCCATTGCTTCATTAAGGGCATCTTCTCCAGCGTGGCCAAAAGGCGTATGTCCAAAGTCATGAACAAGGGCAATGGCTTCAGCAAGATCTTCATCAAGAAAGAGTGCACGGGCTAATGTTCGGGCGATTTGAGAAACTTCTATTGAATGTGTCAGTCGTGTACGATAGTGATCGCTTTCATCAGCAATAAACACTTGCGTTTTGTGTTTAAGGCGTCGAAACGCATTAGAATGAATAATACGATCTCTGTCTCGTTGGAAAGGTGATCGCGTAGTATTCACAGTTTCATGGAATAATCTACCACGGCTTTTTTGTGGGTTGGCACTATAGACCGCTCGAGATTGGTAATTGATATTGTTTATATCCATTGCAAGCTGTCCATTCCCATTTTAAATTGAGGTTGGTTTATACAAATAAACTTCTTTTTTATTGTGGATACTCTTTCTTGATAGTTTAATGCAAGGATATATAGGAATGCATGTGAATATTTCAGATATTGCAGCCAAGCGGATTGCACAGATACTTGCGAATGAACCTGATAAAATAGGATTACGTGTTTCCATTGAGGGTGGTGGATGTTCGGGGTTTTCTTATAAATATAGTTTAGTTTCTGAAAAACGTGAGGATGATCTCGTTCTTAAAAAAGATGGGGCAATGGTTTTTATTGATTCTCTCTCTCTGCCTTTCATGGAGGGGGCTGAGATTGATTTTGTTGATGATCTTATGGGACAGTCTTTTCAAATTCATAATCCCAATGCTGTTTCATCTTGTGGGTGTGGTGTGAGTTTTTCAATTTGAAAGTGATAACTTTGCGATATTGTTTCTTGAAAAAATTATCACTTTGGTCAAGAATATAAAAATGGGTATTTTTGCAAAAATATTGCGTCGATGGTTGCATGTGGTGATTGCTTTGCTAGTCTCGATTAACGCTGTCTTTTCTGAAGAAAGAAAAGAGCAAGATCATCAACAAGAATACTCAACGCATTTTGTTATAAAGTCTCAAGATTACGAAAAAGCAAATGCCATTTCTCAAAGCCAACTCATCTTAAATGCTCGATTAAAAAACAGCA
Source organism: Bartonella birtlesii IBS 325 (assembly GCF_000273375.1). Taxonomy (NCBI): domain Bacteria; kingdom Pseudomonadati; phylum Pseudomonadota; class Alphaproteobacteria; order Hyphomicrobiales; family Bartonellaceae; genus Bartonella; species Bartonella birtlesii. Next base: position 1,398,487 of record NZ_CM001557.1, on the reverse strand, counting down.
ATGAAGATATTATGAAAGGGCTCGTATGGCGTGTCTATGCACCCATCCTAGGGATTGATAATAAATTACCACTCATTGCAACTTATGAAGGTGGAAGTGCACATTTTGATTTAGAGCCAGGGAATTATCTTGTTCATGTCTCATTTGGTCATGCAAGTGCCGTGCAGCATGTGAATTTAGAAACTGGACAAAATCTCATTAAGAAGTTTAACCTTGATGCTGGTGGTGTTATTTTAAATGCCACATTGTTAAATGGTATCATTAATGAAAAGGAACTGCGTTTTACTATTTATGAGGATGAAAAAGAAAATGATGAAACTGGTGTTATTTTATCTAATATTAAAGCTCAATCCGTTATACGTTTGAAAGCTGGTCATTATCATGTTGCTTCTCATTATGGCTCTATCAACGCAACTGTTCGTTCCGATATTGAAGTAGATGCAGGTAAAGTTACTGAAGTCACTCTTGAACATCAGGCAGCCCAAATTGTCTTAAAGTTGGTTCGGCAAGTAGGAGGAGAAGCCCTTGCAGATACAAGTTGGTCTATAACGAACGATTCTGGTGATATTGTTTATGAAACTGTTGGTGCTTATGTTTCGCTTGTATTAGCTGAGGGAGAGTATATTGCTATTGCTAAAAATAAAGATAAAATTTACCAGAAAGTTTTTTCTGTTGTTTCTGGTCATGATGATGAGGTAAGTGTGGTAGCAAATGCGCAAAATATGCAACAAATTGATGAAGAAATGGATTAATAGCAGTTTATAGCATAAAACAAAGATAGGTAGACAGTTTTGGCAATAGAAATTTCAACAATTGGTGTGTTTTTTGCTGGGGCTCTCTCTTTTTTATCACCATGCGTTTTGCCATTAGTTCCTCCTTATTTGTGTTATATGGCAGGTATTGGCATTGATGATTTTCGTTCAGAAAAATGTAATAGGAAAGCATTTATACACTGGGGGCTTTTATCCTCTGTTGTTACTTTTGTGCTTGGTTTTACAACCGTTTTTATTGCTTTAGGTGCCAGTGCTAGCACAGTTGGTAAGTTTATAGGTTTTTATCGTGATTGGTTTGCTATTGCTGCGGGTATTGTTATTATTATTTTTGGCTTAAATTTTTTGGGTCTTTTCAGAATTGCTTTGTTATTTCGTGAAGCGCGTTTTCAAACACAGGGAACGCCCGCTGGTCCTTTAGGGGCTTATGTTATTGGTTTAGCCTTTGCATTTGGTTGGACACCATGTATAGGTCCAATTCTGGGACCTGTTATAACTCTTGCTGGAACAAAAGAAACGGTAGGTGAAGGAGCATTCCTTTTAGGTGTTTACGCATTAGGTCTTGGTGTGCCATTTATATTAGCAGCTTTATTTTCATGCAGTTTTATGAAATTTTTGGGAGCTTTTCGTATTCATTTAGAAAAAGTTGAAAAAGTTATTGGAATTTTTTTGGTTATTACAGGTATTTTGTTTTTGACAGGTTCTATGCAGGCTCTTTCATTTTGGCTTTTGGAACATTATCCTTCATTGAGTGATGTTGAAGCTATTCGTTGGTACGATATTGTAAATTTTTTAGGTTTTCTCGTTAATTATGTGTTGTTATGATTAGAAATTGTCTTTCTATTATTCTTGCAGCAGGTGAAGGGACACGTATGAAATCGTCTCTTCCTAAAGTGCTGCATAAAATTGCTGGTTTGCCTCTTATATGCCATGTCATAAAGCAAATAGAAGCAGCAGGTGCTTCGCAGTTGGCAGTCGTTGTGGGAGAGGCTGCTAAAGATGTTAGCGAAACTGTTCAATCCTTTGCAAAAAATGCAATGATTTTTGAGCAAAAAGAACGTTTGGGAACTGCGCATGCTGCTCTTTCTGCTCGTGTAGCTTTGCAAAAAGAGATTGATGATGTGCTCATTATTTTTGCTGATACTCCTTTAATTGAGCAAAATTCATTACAACAAATTCGTACGCAACTTTCTGATGGAGCAGATATTGTTGTTGCTGGTTTTCACGCTCCAGAGTCAACGGGTTATGGGCGTCTTCTTGAAAAAAATGGTAAGCTTATCGCGATTGTAGAAGAAAAAGATGCAAGTGATGAAGAAAAAAGATTTCTTTTTGTAATGGTGGAGTATTTGCTCTTAACGGAAAATATGCACTTTCTCTTTTAGAAAAGGTTGGTAATCATAATGCAAAGCAGGAATACTATTTAACAGATATTGTTTCCATTGCAGCAAGTGAAGGATTAGATATTCGTATCGTTGAAGTACCTTTTGAAAATATTGTAGGGATTAATAACTGTTTTGAACTTTCTGAGGCTGATTCTTTGTGGCAAAAACGTAAAGCACGTGACCTGATGTTATCTGGTGTGACAATTCTTAAACCGGATAGTGTTTATTTTTCTTATGATACAGAGATTGAACCAGGAGTAGTGATTGAGCCAAATGTTTATTTTGGGCTTGGAGTAAAAGTACAATCTGGTGCAGTTATCCATGCTTTTAGTTATCTAGAAGGAGCGGTGGTTGGTGTAGATGCACAGATTGGACCTTATGCACGTTTGCGTCCTGGAACAGAGTTAGCACGATCAGTAAAGATTGGAAATTTTTGTGAAGTCAAAAAAGCTAAGGTAGGAGAAGCTTCTAAAATTAATCATTTAAGTTATATTGGCGATACAGAAATTGGTGTACATACCAATATCGGAGCCGGAACGATTACTTGTAATTATGATGGATTTCACAAACATAAAATCATGATTGGTGATCATGCTTTCATCGGATCTAATTCAGCGCTTGTTGCTCCATTGGTGATAGGGAATGGTTCTTATATCGCTTCCGGAAGTGTTATCACTGAAAATGTTCCTATAAATAGTATGGCTTTAGGACGTGCCCGGCAAGTGATAAAAGAGAATTATGCAACAAAGTTATGCGCACGCTTATCAGCGAATAAAAAGAAAAAGTGATTATTTTTGTTCATTTTTTTGCTTTATGTTGACCTAATAATTGTGTAGGCGGTTTATTCTTAAGTATTGCTTTACTCTATATTTGATTTATCTGATATCTTGATGCTTTGAATGAAGAGTTATCGGATTGTTTTGGTATATAAATCTGGGATGTGGGTTGGAGCTTTTAAATGTGTGGGATTATTGGAATTCTTGGCAATAGGTGTGTTACATCTTCTTTGATTGATGGTTTGAAGCGTCTTGAGTACAGAGGTTATGATTCTTCTGGTATTGCAACCATACATAATGGGCGCCTTTACCGCATGCGCGCTGCAGGAAAGCTTATTCATTTAGAAGAAAAATTAAAAAAACACCTCTGCAAGGAAATTTAGGAATTGGTCATACGCGCTGGGCAACCCATGGAGTTGCTGTGGAGCGAAATGCACATCCTCATGTAACGGAAAAACTTGCAATTGTTCATAATGGTATTATTGAGAATTTTGTAGAATTGCAAAGGGAACTTATTAAAGATGGTTACCGCTTTGAAACAGAAACAGATACGGAGGTTATAGCACATTTGATTACGCGTGCATTAAATAGTGGACTCTCTCCGCTGGAAGCCATGCGTGAAAGCTGGAAAAAATTGCAAGGTGCTTTTGCTATTGTCCTTATTTTCGAAGGTGAAGATAATCTTATGATTGCTGCACGCTTTGGGCCACCGTTGGCAATTGGCTATGGAAAAGATGAAGTTTTTGTCGGGTCTGACGCTATTGCTTTAGCTCCATTTGTAGACCGTATTAGTTATATGGAGGATGGAGATTGGGCTGTTTTGACACGAGAGAATGTAACAATTTATGATGCGACTAATCAACCAGTAAAACGTTCTATTACAGCATTGTTTGAAGGAAATTTATTGGTTTCTAAGGGTAATCACCGTCATTTCATGCATAAAGAAATGTTTGAACAACCTGAGGTAATTTCTCATAATTTAGCGTATTATCTTGATCTTGGAAATTATACGGTTCGCCTACTTAATAATTTGATTGATTGGAAAAATATTAATCGGATAGTGTTTGCAGGCTGTGGAACAGCTTATTATTCAACTTTAGTTGCTCGTTATTGGTTTGAAAAACTTGCTGCTTTGAGTGTCGATAATGACGTTGCTTCGGAGTTTCGTTATCGTGAACCACCGCTCACTTTTGATGTGTTATCAGTGTTTGTTTCTCAATCTGGTGAAACAGCCGATACATTGGCGTCGTTGCGTTATTGTCGTGAACGTAATGTGAAAGCGGCTACAATTGTTAATGTTGAGCAATCGACAATGGCAAGAGAAGCTGATTTTATTCTGCCAACACTTGCTGGGCCGGAAATTGGTGTTGCTTCAACAAAAGCTTTTACTTGTCAGTTGTCAACACTTGCTGTAATGGCGCTTGGTGCTGCTAAGCAACGGGGATATCTTTCAGAGGAATCAGAGCATCAGTTTGTTCAACAATTGGCAGAAGTTCCACGCATTTTAAATGAGGTTTTAAAGCTGGAAGATAAAATTGAACATATTTGTCGTAATTTGGCGCATGCAAAAAGTGTTCTTTATCTTGGTCGTGGTACTTCGTATCCTATTGCTTTGGAGGGAGCGCTTAAGCTAAAAGAGCTTTCTTATATTCATGCCGAAGGTTATGCTGCCGGTGAGTTAAAACATGGGCCAATTGCGCTGGTGGATGAAACTATTCCAGTGATCGTTGTCGCACCTTATGATCGGTGGTTTGAGAAGGCTTTTTCTAATATGCAAGAGGTGGCGGCGCGGAATGGTCGTATTATTTTGATAACTGATAAAAGAGGAGCAAAAGCCGTTCATTTTGAGACTTTATCAACGATTATTTTGCCTGATATTCCAGAATTTATTGCGCCTATTATTTATGCTTTACCTATTCAGTTAATTGCTTATCATACAGCTGTTTTATTAGGAACAGATGTTGATCAGCCCCGCAATTTGGCAAAATCAGTTACTGTTGAGTAAAAAATAGTTCTATATTTTTGAAATTTTGAAAGAATGAAGACAACACCATTCATTAAGAAGCATAATTTGTTTTTTACAGATTGGATAAGAATATTGCGTAAAGGAATATTTTCCCATTTTATTATTAGCCTGCTCGTAATAGACGTGTAGCATGATCTTGTCCGAAAAGATAAAGGAGTAAACGTAGAGCTTGTCCTCTTTCTGAAGAGAGGTAAGGATCACGTTGCAAGAATAAGCGTGCATCTCTTCTTGCCATTGATAAAAGATCACTATGTACAGCAAGATTTGCTATGTGAAACTCAGGCATACCAGATTGTCGTGTGCCTAAAAGTTCTCCTTCTCCTCGCAGACGCCAGTCTTCTTCAGCGATTTTAAAACCATCTTCTGTAGCGCGTATAATATTAAGGCGTGTTGCAGCCATTTTTGTTAAGGGATCTTTATAGAGTAAAATACAGGATGATTTTTTATCTCCTCGTCCCACCCGTCCACGCAATTGGTGCAGTTGTGAAAGACCAAAATGTTCTGCATGTTCGATGATAATGATCGAAGCATCTGGAATATCTACACCTACTTCGATGACTGTAGTTGCAAGCAAAATATTTATCTTTCCATCTTTAAAGGAAGCCATCGCTGCTGTTTTTTCATCTGTTGACATTTTGCCATGTATTATTCCAACACGCGCTCCAAATCGTTCTTGAAGAAAAGCAAAGCGGCTTTCGATTGATGTGAGCCCGAGAGCTATAGATTCTTCCACTAAAGGACAAATCCAATAGAGTTTTTCTTCTTTTTCTAATGCAATGGTAATTCGTTCTATGAGTTTATTAATGTATTTTAAAGAAAGTATTGCTGTTGTAATGGGCTGGCGTCCCACTGGTTTTTCCGTAAGTTGAGAGACATCCATATCGCCAAAAGCTGTTAAGACGAGTGTACGGGGAATTGGGGTGGCAGTCATGACAAGCATATCAGGCTTATGACCTTTTTCTGTAAGGGCAAGACGTTGATGCACACCAAAGCGGTGTTGTTCATCAATGATAGTTAGAGAAAGATTATGATAGGAAACATTTTCTTGTATGAGAGCATGAGTTCCAATAATAAGAGAAGCTTGGCCTGAGTGAATAGCGTTCAAAATATTTGTACGTATTTTTCCTTTTTCTCGTCCTGTCAAAAGAACTGTTTGTAAGCCAACTTTTTCGGCAAGTGGAGCAATTGTCGCAAAATGTTGCCTGGCAAGAACTTCTGTTGGGACCATTAAAGCTGATTGTCCTGAATTTTCAGCGATTTGTGCCATTGCCATGAGTGCCACGACGGTTTTTCCTGCTCCTACATCACCTTGTAGAAGCCTTAACATTGGTTCTGGTGAAGCAAGATCGTCAGCAATGTCATGTATTGCTTTTGTTTGTCCATTTGTCAGTTGAAAGGGAAGTACTTGTAGCAATTTTTTAGTATAAACACCCGTTGCTGGTCGAGATGTCCCGACAAGAGATTTTGTTTTTAAACGTACCAGTCCAAGCGCTAGTTGACAAGCGAGCAATTCATCATAGGCTAGACGTTTGCGTGCTGCACTCTCTAAGGCTAAATCATTAGGGTCGATGGGTGCATGAATACGGCGTAAAGCAATGGAAAAAGAGCAAAATTTTTGTTGCTTTTTGACGTTTTCTTCTATCCATTCTGGTAAAAGAGGAATATGATCAAGAGCATTTTGTATCGCACGCCTTAGTGTTTTTATTGAGAGTCCGGTGGTAGAAGGGTAAATAGGTTCGATCCAGGGCATTTTATAGGATTGTTCACCTGCTATGATATAGTCGGGATGTATCATTGAAAGATGTCCATTAAAACGTTCAGCTTTGCCTGATACGATGACTTTTTTCCCTTCTGGCAGTTGTTTTTTTAACCAAGCAGGTTGCGCATGAAAAAAACTAAATTCATTTTTCCTGTTGGATCATGCGCCATGATTCGATAGGGTAATCGGTTGCGGCCCATTGGTGATGGCTGATGCTGATCGATAACAATTTCAAGAGTAATGGTATTTCCTTCTTGTGCATCAGCAATAGTTGAACGTATTCTGCGGTCTATAACGGAATGGGGCATTAATTGAAGGAGATTAATAAGGGTAGGTTCGCATTGCGCGGGATTTATATTTAAGACTTTTGCTAATAAGCTATAAATTTTCGGTGTAATCCCAGAAAGAGTGCGAATAGAATGAAAAAGAGGGGCAATAAGGCTTGGAAGCATAAGCGAATTTAACTTGTACTTTTTGTTTTTTCTAGTGCTTTGAAAGAGCTTTTTGGGGATAAATTATAGAAAAAAAGTTATTTTATTTACATTTTGAATTTTAAGCAGAACAATCAGCATTTAAAGAATGCAAGAAAGAGTAGTAAGATTCGTAATATTTTCTACGGTTTTCTCCTTTTGTTTTATCTGTTTATTTGCTGTGAATAGAGATATTTTCTTGATAAAAGTCTTTTATAAATTTAACATTTATTTTGTAGTAGGACATTGTAAGAGTGGCAGAAGATAGAAGTAAGATAGGAGATACAAAGAATACTCTTCCTCGCTTTATTCATTTGAGAGTGCATTCTGCTTACTCACTGCTCGAGGGAGCTTTAAAGATCCCACAAATTATTCAACATGCAATTTTAGATCATACACCAGCAGTTGCTATTACCGATACAAATAATTTATTTGGCGCTTTAGAATTTTCGCAATATTGCTTTTCTCATGGAATACAACCTATTATTGGTTGCCAGCTTGCCGTTGATTTTGCTGACGAAAATGATAATTTACGTTCTTTTCAAGGGCACTATCCTGCTAATTTCTGCTCTCTTGTTTTGTTCGCTGCTAGTGAGATTGGCTATACGCATTTGGTACGTCTTGTTAGTCGTGCTTATCTTGATAAATCTGATACTGATCCACCTCATATTAAAATCGATTGGTTAGCATCACACAGTGAAGGAATAATCGCTTTAACGGGTGGACAGGGAGGGCCTATTAATTTTTCCTTAGCAGAAGGAAAAAAAGAACGTGCTATTAAACGTTTAACCTATTTAAAAAAAATTTTTACTGATCGTCTATATGTAGAATTACAGCGGCATGGTTTTTTTGATAGACAAGTAGAAGCTTTACTTATTGAATTGGCGTATAAATATGAAATTCCTCTTGTTGCAACCAATGAAGCTTTTTTTCTGAATAGGGAAGGGTATGAAGCGCATGATGCACTGATGGCGGTTGCAGAAGGGCAAATTGTCTCTAATTCAGAGCGTAAACGCGTGACACCAGATCATTATTTGAAATCACAGGATGAAATGGTAGCATTATTTTCTGATCTTCCGGAATCTTTAGAAAATAGTGTTGAAATCGCATTGCGTTGTCATATTGCTACGCCAGTTCGAAAACCAATATTGCCTCGTTTTATAGAACAATCTATTGATTCAAACTGTACTTTAAAAGTAGAAGATAGTGAATTGTTAAATCAAGCAAAAGCTGGTTTAAAAATACGCCTTGAGACAATTGGATTGGCTGAAGGATATACTGTTGCGGATTATGAACAACGGCTTGATTATGAAGTTTCTGTTATTACACGCATGCAATTTTCTGGCTACTTTCTTATCGTTTCGGATTTTATAAAATGGGCAAAGGCCCATGATATTCCTGTTGGTCCAGGGCGTGGTTCTGGTGCTGGTTCACTTGTGGCTTATGCATTGACTATTACTGATGTTGATCCTTTGCGTTTTTCTCTTCTTTTTGAACGTTTTCTGAATCCGGATCGTGTGTCGATGCCGGATTTTGATATCGATTTTTGTCAAGAGCGGCGCGAAGAAGTGATTCATTATGTTCAGAAAAAATATGGTCGTGATCAAGTTGCTCAAATTATTACATTTGGTAAGTTACAAGCACGTGCAGTGTTGCGGGATGTTGGGCGTGTTTTAGAAGTGCCTTATCGTCAGGTAGATTATCTTACAAAATTGGTTCCTGCTACACCTGGGAGTCAGGTTGAATTGGCTGATGCTATCAAGGATGAACCTAAATTTGAGGAAGAAAAGAAAAAAGATCCTCTCATTGGCCGCACATTAGATATAGCACTTCAATTGGAAGGACTTTATCGTCATGCATCAACTCATGCAGCAGGGATTGTGATTGGCGATAGGCCGCTTTCAGAGCTTGTTCCGATGTATCGTGATCCTCGTTCCGATATGCCTGTTACACAATTTAATATGAAATATGTGGAACAAGCAGGGTTGGTCAAATTTGATTTTCTTGGATTAAAAACGCTTACTGTTTTGAAAATGGCAGTAGATCTTGTTGCACGAAAAACAGTAAAAATAGATTTGTCGAATATTCCTCTCAATGATGAAAAAACTTATGCTATGATGGCACGTGGTGAAACAGTTGGTGTGTTTCAAGTGGAAAGTGCTGGTATGCGTAAGGCGCTGATTGGGATGAAGCCAGATCGTATTGAAGATATTATTGCTCTTGTTGCACTTTATCGTCCTGGACCAATGGAGAACATTCCAACCTATAACGCACGCAAACATGGGGAAGAGAAAATTGCTTCTATTCATCCCAAAATAGATCATCTGATTAAAGAAACACAAGGTGTTATTGTTTATCAGGAGCAAGTAATGCAGATTGCTCAAGTACTTGCTGGCTATTCGCTTGGAGAAGCGGATTTATTACGGCGCGCTATGGGTAAAAAGATTCATAAAGAAATGCAACAACAGCGTACGCGTTTTGTAAACGGAGCTGTTGCTGGTGGTGTTGATAAAGATCAAGCTGATATTATTTTTGATCTTTTAGCAAAATTTGCAGATTATGGCTTTAATAAATCACATGCCGCTGCTTATGCGATTGTTTCTTATCAAACTGCCTATATGAAAGCACATCATCCCGTTGAGTTTTTAGCTGCTTCAATGACCTATGATATGACAAATACAGATAAGTTAAATGATTTTCGGCGTGAAGCACTAAGATTAGGTATTAAAGTTATTGCTCCTTCTGTACAGACATCACATCGTGTTTTTGAGGTTGGCGATAACTGTATTTATTATTCTCTTGCTGCTATTAAAGGTGTAGGAGAAGCGGTCGTTGATCATATTGTTGCTTGTCGTGGAAATAAATTTTTTAAGAATCTAGAAGATTTTTGTGCGCGTATTGATCCGCGTATTGTTAATAAGCGTACGATGGAAAGTTTGATTTGTGCTGGTGCCTTTGATTGTTTTCATATTGCACGTGAGGTTTTATTGGCAAGTCTTGGAACGCTTCATGCGCGTGCACTTCGCATTCTCGAAAACAATTCTAGTGGACAAATTGATATATTTGGCATGACGGGAGGATTAAAAGAGCCTTTGATTTTATCGCAAACATCTCCTTGGTTACCAGATGAAAAACTGCATCGGGAATTTCAAGCAATAGGTTTTTACTTTTCTGCGCATCCTTTGGATGAGTATCAAGCTATTCTTGCTAAAAAGCGTGTACAAAGCTGGATTAATTTTGCCAATGCCGTTAAAGGAGGGGCGACTGCCGCAAGGTTAGCTGGAACTGTTGTGGCAAAACAAATCCGCAAGACAAAGTCTGGTAAGAAAATGGGGATCATTCATTTTTCTGATACGAGTGGGCAGTATGAAACTGTTCTCTTTTCTGAAGGACTCTCGGATTATGAAGCAATACTAGAGCCCGGAAAATCTTTTATTATTACGGTGAGTGCTGAAAATCGTTCTGAAGGTATAGGTTTGCGACTTGAGACCGTCCAGTCTTTGGAAAAGGAAGTATCACGGAATCATAAAATGATGCGCCTCTTTATAAAAACAGTTGATATGTTGCCGCAGATCGAACAAAATTTAAACCCTAGTGGGAATGGGGAAGTAGGGCTTATTTTGATTCAAGAAGATGGATTACGAGAGATCGAAATTACACTCCCAAAGCGATATAAGGTTAATTCACGTGTGGCAAGTTCTATGAAAGCTATTCAGGGTGTTATTGATGTGGAGTTGACTTAAAAAAATTGTAAAGTGAATGTTTATTTTGTATAGCGTTTTTAGTTTTTTATATTGAATTATAAATTCTAAAAATCTTTGCTTTTATTAAGGTAAATTATATAAAATTTCTTTCTCAATAAATATGTCTTTTGGTTTGTATAGCCAAAATTACTACAGGAATTTTATAAGTTTTTACTATATGCTTTTATGGAATGCATAGCATCATAGTTATAAAGCCAATTAAGGTTTGACATAATACTCTCTGGGGTACGAACTTTCATGATAAAATTACGTGCAATTGCTATGGGGCCAGTTGCATGGTAAGCTATTTTGTTGAAATCTCCCCGTTTTTTTACGGCTTTCAGTCGGGGTGTACGGATTTTTTGATAAAGCGAAAGCGCTTCAGTGAGTGAAAGATCTTTATAAGAGAGTATTTCTGCTAGTGTGGCCGCATCTTCTATTGCCATAGCGGCGCCTTGTGCGGCAAAGGGGAGGATTGCATGTGCACTATCCCCAACAAATACTTGTCTCTCTAAGCCTAAAAAACGATGTTGTTTCATTTGAAAAAGTGGCCAATAACTCCACGTATCAATATGGTCAAAGATTTGCAAAATTTGTATATGCCAATCTTTTAAAAGAGCTTTCAAATTTTCTTTATTTCCTTTATGTGTCCATCCTTCTTTTGAATTTTTTCCATTTGTGATAGCTACAAAATTAAATAGTTTTGTTGATGATTGAATGGGATAGACAACAAGATGATTTTGAGGCCCCATCCAAGCAGTAATGGTTTTCATATTTTGCAATAAAGAACGAAAGCCTTTAGGAAGATTTTTGAATTCTGCTGTAGCACGCCAAGCAATAAAGCCACTAAAATCTGCTCTTTCATGAAAAGGTGTTGATTGCCGTAATGTAGACCAAACTCCATCACATCCTATAAGAAGCGGTGTTGAATAGAACTGCTGTTGTTTTGTTTGATTTGATGTGTTTGTCTTTATCGTTTTTATATGAATGCTACCAGATTCCATTTGAGTAGCTGATATAACAGTTTCACCTGCTTTATATTTAATAAAAGTATTTCCTATAACAGCATCATATAAAATTTTTTGTAAGGCAGCGCGATGAATTATAATGTAAGGGAATTTCCAATTTTTTTTCACTAAATTGATAAGATTAACACGCAGCCGTGTTTTTAAAGATATTCCCTCTCTTAATTCCAGAAAGCGCGGTATTGTTCCCATTTCAATAAGTTTATTAAGAATTCCCCATTGCGCAAGAATACATGTTGCATTTGGGGTAAGCTGAATACCAGCACCTACAGCCTCAAGTTGTTGATATTTTTCGATAAGGATGCTTGTTATTCCTTTATGGGCGAGTGCTAAAGCGGTACTTAAACCTGCAATCCCTCCTCCAACGACGATTGGTGATTGATCCATGGGTTTTCTTCACATTGAAAAAGCTGAAAATGCCTTATAATGAATTATCTGGGTGATATAAACACCCTGTTGGGTTTGTCTGATTGTATGATAGTGAGGAAACATAGCGATAAAGTGTTGAACAATAAGGACAAATTTTTTCATCGGCAGCTCCCATGTCAATAAAAATATGGGGATGATCGAATGGTTGTGTAGCACCCACACACATAAATTCTTTTACACCGATTTCAATTGTTTTATAACCAAGATCATTTTGGAAGTGGGGAATGTTACAATCAGCCATGGTATCAAACTCCGGATAAAATTGTCTAAACAGGTATGATTTTTACTTTTTTATATAGATGAGTTTGTAATAAAGCTTATGATAATGCAAGAAGCTTTTTTAAAAACAGAAACGCACTATGCTTTTATGTTAATGGGCTTATTCTCTGTTTTTTAGCGCCTTGTGTATTAGCAATAATTTCAAATATTTAATGTAAATAATATTGAGAAAAATGAATTATGAAAGGGTAAGATATTGTAAAGTGTTCTATGAGATATTTAACCATAAGGATATTAGGAAGTATAAAGGAAGCTTAGCTAAACTATATGAAACAGAGGGTAGTAAGTAAAATTTCTCTATCGGATATAACAATGAAAAGTCCAATGCGGTTTGTGAATAGAGAATTTTCATGGTTACAATTTAATACACGTGTATTGATGGAGGCTACTAATCCAAGGCATCCTTTATTAGAACGGCTACAATTTCTTTCCATTTCAGCGGCAAATCTTGATGAGTTTTTTATGGTTCGTGTTGCTGGACTCGTTGCTCAAATTCGTTCTGGAGTTACAGCGTGTAGTGCAGATGGGTATACGCCGCAGGAGCAACTTGATGTTGTGTTAGCTGAGATTTCACGGTTGCAAACTCATCAATTACAGGAATTACGTGTTTTGCGCAATGAATTAAAACAGAGTGATATTGAAATTATTTGTCCTGATGGGCTTTCAGAAATTGAAAAATTATGGCTTGAAAAATATTTTCTTGATACAATTTTTCCTGTTCTAAAACCTTTATCTGTTGATTCTGCTCATTCTTTTCCATTTATTCCTAATTTAGGGCTTTTGCTTGCTCTCCAATTGTCTCGGGGGGCTGATCAACACGTGGTCATAGTGTTGTTGCCACTCCCAATGGCGTTGAAGCGTTTTATTCTTCTTCCCCAAGAGGATAATAATTTTCGTTTTATTGCCTGTGAAGATGTTGTTAGCCTGTTTATAAGTCATGTATTCCCTACTTATAAAGTTGATGGAATTGGTACATTTAGGGTTATCCGTGATAGTGATATTGAAGTAGAAGAAAAAGCAGAAGACCTTGTTCATTTTTTTGAAACTGCTCTTAAAAGACGTCGTCGTGGGCAGGTTATTCGAATTGAATTTGATGCGAAGATACCAAAGAATTTACGTCAATTTATAACAAATAGTCTTGCTGTTCCTGATAATTATATCAGCGTTCTTGATGGGCCTTTGGCGCTTAATATGGTATCAGAGATTGTTTCTATCCCACGTGATGACCTAAAATTTATTCCTTACACTCCTCGTTTTTCTGAATCTATTCGTGTACATAAGGGGGATTGTTTCGCGGCTATTGATGAAAATGATATGGTAATTCACCATCCTTATGAGTCCTTTGATGTTGTCGTGCAATTTTTATATCAAGCAGCTCGCGATCCTGATGTTGTAGAAATCAAGCAAACTCTTTATCGTACATCGAATGATAGCCCTATTGTTAGTGCTTTGATTGAGGCTGCTGAACAGGGGAAAATCTGTGATTGCTTTGGTGGAGCTTAAAGCACGTTTTGATGAAGAAGCGAATATTCGTTGGGCACGTGACCTTGAGCGTGCGGGTGTTCAAGTTATTTTTGGTTTTATTACCTTAAAAACACATGCTAAGATGTCACTTATTGTAAGGCGTGAAGGAAAGCGTTTTTGCTCTTACGTTCATCTTGGAACGGGGAATTATCATCCTATTAATGCTAAGGTTTATACCGATCTTTCTTTTTTTACTACTGATGATGATATTGCTCATGATGTTACATTATTGTTTAATTATATTGCTCAATATGAACGTCCAAATGAAGCAATGAAGATTGCTTTTTCACCCTTAACGTTGCGTAATCGTATTTTAGAACATATTGAAGGAGAAATTATTAATGCACAACAGGGACGGCTGGCAGCTATTTGGATAAAAGTCAATGCATTGGTAGATCCAGAAATTATTGATGCTTTGTATCGTGCTAGTCAAGCAGGTGTACAGATTGATTTGGTAGTGCGCGGCATATGTTGTTTGCGTCCTGGTATTCCAGGAATTTCGGATAATATTCGTGCAAAGTCAATTGTGGGGCGTTTTCTTGAACATAGTCGCATTTTTTGTTTTGGTAATGGGGAAGATTTGCCGAATGAAAACGCACTTGTTTACTTAGGATCTGCTGATATGATGCCTCGTAATTTGGATTATCGTATTGAAATATTGGTTCCCATTTTTAATAAAATGGTTCGTAAGCAGATTCTTTTACAAATTATGTTGGCTAATATTATTGATAATCAACAAAGCTTTGATATACTCAATAATGGAAAATCAAGACGTGTAGCACCGCAAAGAGGCGAAAATCCGTTTAATGCACAGGAGTATTTTATGGTCAATGCAGGTTCAGCGGGGTGGGAAAAATCTTTTGATTCTTCTACTTCGCGTTTGGTAGCGTTGCATCAGCGGCAAGCCAGAGTGCATAAAGACTGAAATTCAATGACATATATAAATGCTCAAGGACGGATTAAAGGGTGTAAGCCTATCGCTGTTATCGATATTGGCTCAAATTCTGTTCGGCTTGTTATTTATGAAGGTCTTGTCCGTTCTCCAGCAGTTTTATTTAATGAAAAAGTTCTCTGTGGTCTTGGTCAAGGAGTCGCAAAAACTGGTTTTTTAGAAGAAAAATCAATAAAAATGGCGCTGCAAACATTGAAACGGTTTCGTGCACTCTGTCAACAAATTGGAGCAGATGAGATCTATACACTCGCAACAGCAGCAGCGCGAGAAGCAGAAAACGGATCAATATTTATTCAAAATGCTGAAAATATCTTGCAAAATAAAATATGTCTTCTTTCAGGAAGTGAAGAAGCCGTTTATTCAGCATATGGGGTTATTTCTACTTTTTACAAACCCAAGGGAATTTCTGGAGATCTTGGTGGTGGAAGTCTGGAACTTATTGATATTGATGACTCTAAAGTAGGTGAGGGGATTACACTGCCATTGGGTGGTTTACGCCTACAATATATGTCCAATAATAATATTGCTATTGCTGCAAAAATTGCACATGAGCAGTTTGGTAAATCTACTGCTGTTCGTAAGGGTAGGGCACGTTGTTTTTATGCAGTAGGAGGAACTTGGCGCAATTTGGCGAAACTCCATATGGCAACCAAACATTATCGGCTACCTGTTATGCATGGCTATGAAGTTGATGCAGTTGAAATGGAAGATTTTTTGCATCTTATTGTGAGTGGAAATATTGATAATATGAAAGGGATTACGGCTATTTCAAAAAATCGCCGTCAGCTTTTATCTTATGGGGCCATCATTCTTATTGAGCTTATTCAGTATATGGGGTTTGAAAAAATAATATTTTCTGGAGCAGGCGTTCGTGAAGGTTTTCTTTATTCGCGATTACCACAAGAAATTCGTGTTTCTGATCCTCTCATTGCAGCATGTACAGAAATGGCTATTTTACGAGCACGCTCCCCAAAGCAGGCAGAAGAGCTCATTGATTTTACAACAAATGCTTTTAAAGCTTTTGGGATTACAGAAACTGAAAATGAATGTCGTTATCGCAAGGCGGCCTGTCTTCTTGCGGATATTGGTTGGCGCATACATCCAGATTATAGGGGGAATGAAGCGGCCAATCGGATAGCACTAGGATCGTATCCAGGAATTTCTCATGAGGGCCGTGCTTATGCTGCGCTCGCTGTTTTTTTTCGCAATACAGGTTTATTAATTGATGAAGAATCACTTCCTATCTTTCAACTTGCAACTCAAAATCTTATTGAGAAAGCAAGCATTCTTGGTGGAACTATGAGGATTGCTTATCTTTTTAGTGCTTCTACTGCAGGCATTTTACCCCATTTATCATGGCATAAAAAAACAGATCATGTTGTCTTATATATTCCGAAGCGTTACGCTGATTTATTAGGTGAACGTCCTCTCAATAGGTTGAAGAAATTATCAAAAATAATAAAAAAACCTCTCTTTTTTGAAATTTTTTAATTCTTTTTCTATTAAGATATAAAACTCGTTCCTCCATTGTGCGCCATTAAAGTTCTTATAAAATTCATCTTTTAGATTATTAAAAGCTCATGTTTATTCAAAAAAGCATTGATCAAAGTTAAATGTTAAAATTGTAACATGTCTTTTTTACTACATTTAAGTGATAATAAAGCATATTAAATTAACATGAAAACATAAATAATATGGCAGATACAATTTACCAGTCATTTTTGTACAAATGAAGCACACAAGTTTCTTTAGAAAATTTCTATTATGATAATTTTAGAATATAAATGTTTAAAAGTTTTTTATAAATTAAAGCTGTTTTGTGCTTATTTTTCCATTATCAAAATAAAATCCTATTTGTCCCTTTAGCACTTGTTCGGCTTTTTGCCCAAATATTTCATAGCGCCAACCATTCATAGCGGGGATGTTTTTCTTTATACAACTATTGGCAATTTTTTCTAAGTCATTAGAAGTTGCAATAACTTTGGGCGCAATGCCATTTTCGTTTGCAACAAGTTTTAATAATACTTTTAGAAGGTCAATAACAGCAGTTGATGTTTCATTTAAGGAATTATGTTTAGGAAGGGGAGGTAAAGTGGTAAGATCGACCTCTAAGCCTTCATGGATAGCTTGGATTAATGTTTGTGCTATTGAGAGTTTATTCCAGTTTTTGTTCAGACTGCGCAAATGTTTTAGGGCAGTTTCATCTTTTGGTTGTTGAGTTGCTATTTCGATAAGGCATTCATCTTTCATGATATGACGACGTGGAATATTATACTTTCGTGCTTTACGTTCACGCCAAGCTGCTATTTTTTGTAATATGGCAAGTTCACGCTGTTTTTTAACTTTGCCTTTTACCTTTTTCCATGCCTCATCTTCTGGCATATCATAGGTTTTAGGAGATAAAAGGATTGCTATTTCATCATCCATCCAGTGGGTGCGTTTATTTTTTTCTAGTTGTTTTTTTAATAGAAGGTAAACTTCTCTTAGATAGGTTACATCAGCAAGAGCATAGAGTAGCTGTTTTTCAGAAAGGGGGCGGCAACTCCAGTCTGTAAAACGAGATGATTTATCAAGTTTATGACCTGTACAACGTTGTACAATTTGATCATAGGAGATAGAATCACCAAATCCACAAATTGATCCTGCTATTTGTGTATCAAAGAGAGGAGAGGGAATAACGCCTCCAAGATGATAAATTGTTTCAATATCTTGACGTGCAGCATGAAAAACTTTAACAATTTTTTTATCTAGCATAAGATCAAAAAACGGTTGTAAATCAATCTCTTGTGACATTGGATCGATAAGAACTGTGGTATGTGGTGATGCCAGCTGAATGAGACACAGTTGTGGCCAGAAAGTTGTTTCGCGTATAAATTCAGTATCAACTGTTACAAAATCTGAGGTACGCAGAATAGCAAGAGCAGTTTCAAGGTCTGTTGTTTTTGTAATAAGATTCATCATGTCTTTTATTATAGCGAGATAAATTAAATTTGTCTTTTCTTGACTTTTTTTTGAGTTTTTATCCTCATATCTTGACAAGTGGTTCTTAAAAAGCGTTTGTAGCGCATGTGTAATATTATAATCAAAGGCAAAAACTATGCATCGTTATCGCAGTCATAATTGCGCTGCTCTTCGTAAATGTGATGTAGGAAAAAAAGCCCGTCTTTCTGGGTGGGTTCACCGTGTTCGTGATCATGGCGGTATCCTTTTTGTAGATTTGCGTGATCATTTTGGAATCATACAGATTGTTGTTGATCCTGCTACACCAGCTTTTAAAGTTATCGAAAAAGTACGTTCTGAATGGGTTATTCGTGTAGATGGGGAGGTGTGTGCACGTTCTGATGAAGCTATTAATACATCTCTTCCGACCGGCGAAATTGAAATTTTTGCGAAAGAAGTGGAAATTCTTTCAAAGTCTGATGAACTTCCTTTACCCGTTTTTGGTGAACCTGATTATCCAGAAGATATTCGATTAAAGTATCGTTTTCTTGATTTACGTCGTGAAACTATGCACAAAAATATCATGCGTCGTACCGAAATTATTGCTGCTATCAGACGCTCTATGCAAGAGAATGGTTTTATAGAATTCACCACACCACTTTTGACAGCTTCATCGCCAGAAGGGGCGCGTGATTTTTTGGTTCCAAGTCGTATTCATCAGGGAAAATTTTACGCGTTGCCACAAGCACCTCAGCAATACAAACAGTTGTTAATGATGTCGGGGTTTGATCGTTATTTTCAAATTGCTCCCTGTTTTAGAGATGAAGATCCAAGGGCTGATCGTCTTCCAGGAGAATTTTATCAATTAGATATTGAAATGAGTTTTGTTGAACAGGAGGATGTTTTTGCAACAATGGAACCCATTATGCGTTCTCTTTTTGAAGAGTTTGCAAATGGAAAATCTGTAACACAAAACTTTCCTCGCATTTCTTATGATGACGCAATGCGTAAATATGGTTCAGATAAGCCTGATTTACGTATTCCGATCATTATGGAAGATGTTTCACAGCATTTTTATGATTCCGGTTTTAAAGTTTTTGCTCATATTTTAGCAAATAATGAAAATGCACGGGTATGGGCTATCCCAGCTAAAACAGGTGGCAGCCGTGCTTTTTGTGATCGTATGAATGGATGGGCGCAAAGAGAGGGGCAAGCGGGGCTTGGTTATATTTTTTGGCGCGAAGAACAAGGGAATTTTGAAGGTGCTGGTCCTATAGCCAAAAATATTGGTGAGCAAAGGACTGAAGCAATTCGTGCACAGCTTAAACTTGAAAGTGGTGATGCTTGCTTTTTTGTGGCAGGAGATCCAAAGAAATTTGTATCTTTTGCTGGAGCAGCGCGAACACATATAGGGGAGGAATTAAATCTTGTTGATCGCGAGTGTTTTTCTTTGGCTTGGATCGTCGATTTTCCATTTTTTGAATGGAATGAAGATGAGAACAAGCTTGATTTTGCTCATAATCCTTTTTCTATGCCACAGGGGGGAGAAAAAGCTCTTGAAAGTCAAGATCCTCTAACTCTTAAAGCATTTCAGTATGATCTTGTTTGTAATGGTTATGAGATTGCGTCAGGTGGAATTCGTAATCATTCACCAGAAATGATGCTTAAAGTTTTTAATCTTGCTGGCCTTTCTAAAGAGGTAGTAGAGCGTCGTTTTGGTGCTCTTTACCGCGCGTTTCATTATGGAGCTCCACCACATGGTGGTATGGCGGCTGGTGTTGATCGTATTATTATGCTTTTGCAGGGTGTCAAAAATTTGCGGGAGGTTGCATTATTTCCTATGAATCAGCAAGCGCTTGATCTTTTGATGAGCGCTCCATCAGATGTTTCGTCTACACAATTGCGTGATTTAGCAATACGAATTACTTCCGTTACCAAAAATGGTTAATTGTGGATTATTGCTATTTTTCTGCCTGTAGTAAAATGTAAATGTTTTGAAATGACTCTGCTGTATATGTTGCTATAAAAGCTGAGCTGTATACTTTGTTTACATTTTAGACCTTGTAGGAAATTGATTCAAGATACACAGGTTTAAAATGAGAGAATCTTACGATATTCGGAACTCTCATTCAATATGAATAGCACTAGATATATCATTATAAATCAAAGTCTTGTAGGTTTGTTGAACAGGAGAAGTGAAACGCGCCCGATTAATGTATCGGTTGTCTTTGCGATAAAAACCTGAGGTAGAAATGTCAACAATTTATGATTGGTCGTTGACGGCGTTAGAGAATGCTGGTGCGGATGGCTTTATTAACTGGTTGGAAGGACAAGCACCTCATACAGTTAATGATAGTGCTCGTTGTATGATGCAAAGGATAAGAGAATATCTAACAGATACGGGTGGAGTACTTGAAGGGATTTTAAAGTTTGATGATAAACAACAAACGACGGCGATTATGCTTGAAACCAAGTCACAATTTAAAGAGTACAAGAATGGCATAGTTGTGTGGTTTAAAGCGAAGGGTAAGAATGTTGGGGCAACCACGGTTTCTCTCGATAGTCTCTCAAGCAAACCGGTTTATAAGGCAACAGAAGAGGGCATTTTTCCTCTTGTGGGGGGAGAGATACAAAAGGGTTCCATTTATAGCTTAGTGTATGATGAAGAGATTTCAGGTTGGCAACTTCTCAATCCTACGATGAGAAAAGTGCATTCTTTTAGACGATTACCCGCTGGTTTTATAGGTGCATTTGCTATGGAACTTCTCCCGGCAGGCTGGTTGTTATGTGATGGACAAGCTTATTCACGGTTGCTTTATAGCGATTTATTTGCGGCGATAGGGACCATGTGGGGACCAGGTAATGGTGAGAAGACATTTAATGTTCCTGATTTACGCGGGATGTTTTTGCGTGGTTTTGATTATTTTGGTTTTGTTGATGCTGGTCGCAGTTTTTCCAGCATGCAACAATGTTCATTGAGAGAGCATGAACACGGTCTTGTTTTTCCTTCAGCAACATACATTTCTACGCGGAGCAGGCGAGCGAGTTCTTCAGTTAAGGCCAGTTCGAGAAGACAGAGGAGTGTTTATGTAGATTATGAAGTTATTGGTGAAGATCATGTCACTGAAACGAGAAATAATTTACGAGGTAGAACTGGCCGAAGAAGATGTTTTTCATCTAGTCTTTGGGGTGAAGATAATGCTGATTGTTTTGGAGACGGTCAAGATGCATTGCCCTCACGTTCTCCTAGTTTGCAGAATGAGGAGTGTGTTGGTTTGACGGGAGATGCCTTACGAAAATGTAATGAGGCTTTTGAAGGTATCAGCCCTCCTACAGGAGAAGAAACACTGTCTCAAACGCGCAAGGCTTATACCACACATCCATTTTTTATTGAGCATGACAGTGCTATGCGTCCATATATTTTCCCCAAAGTTTTTGGCGAAGATTTAGGAGAGCATGATCATACAATCATGATGGGTCGTTTTGGTGGAGAAGAGACCCGCCCGATAAATGTGAGTGTAATTTATGGAATAAAGACATGAGGTTATAGAATGTTATCGAATCTATTTGCAATATCAGAGATTATCGACCCGTCTCAAGTACGGGTTGTTTTGTATTCTGGTGGAGGTTTTGTGCATGCGCCGCTTAATGGTGTTTTTGATTTAGTAACAACGAATTTGAAAACAGAAATTTATGGTTCTTTGCAAGATATAGAGAAGCGGTTAGAGGCGTTAAGCAAAGAGCTTAGAGATTTGAAAGAAAGTTCTTTAGATGAAGTACTCTGAATGATGTAGTGAGGAAAGCAAATGAAGATCCCCGATCATAGTCATGAATATCAAATACCAGTAGCGACGAGAGAAGAAATTCTAGAGGGTCTTTCGGAAGAAAGCTTTGTTGTGCCCAAATTGTTAGGAACCGCCTCTCTTTATGCTTATGAAGCCTTTTCGACAGCGGAGCAGGGGGTACAGGCCCATCAGGCATCGGAACGCGCTATAGGGTTAGCGACGACAGCCAAACAAACAGCGGATGCAGCGCAAAGAGTGGCAGATGATGCTAAGGAATTAGCACAGACAGCGTCTAATGCGTCAAGGATAGCGGTTTCTACAGCAAGTGAATGGCAAAAATCAGCAAATGATGCTTTCACGCAAGCGAGAGAAGCAAAAGAAAAAGCAGATAGAGCACACAAGACAGCCAATAATGCGCATGAGGCTGCGACAGAAGCGGTTAAGGCATCAAGTATTGCGACAAGCACGGCAACAGAAGCCAAGAGTGGATCTGAAGAAGCCAAGCAAACAGCAGGGGAAGCCAAGGAATTATCTCAATCTGCTACGACAGTCGCCAACCAAGCAGAGCAGATAGCAACTGAAGTTAGGCAAGAGGTAAGTAGAGCACTTAGTACAGCGAATGATGCGAAGTCACTGGCAGATGAGACAAAAGGGATTTTTGAGGCATCCAAGAGAGCGTTAGATGATCTAAAGGAAAGTGTTGAAGCTTTTAAGAGCGCTTCAGAAACAGCAACAACGAGCAGCGTGCAATCTCTTAGAACAGCGTCAGAAGCCAAGACGACAGCGTTAGAAGCAAGGCAAGCAAGTGAAACAGCAACGACGACAGCAAGCTCTGCGAAAACAACGGCAGATGAGGCCTTAACAGAGGCAAGAGAAGCCAAGAGCACGGCAAAAGAAGGAAAGGTTTTTTTAGAACAAACCAAGGATATTTTTGATGGCGTCAAATCTTCTGTTTCAACTGTTAAGATGGTTGCAGAAGCAGCAAAAGCCAGTGGTGAAGAAGCCTCTCAAGCAGCATCAGCAGCGAAGGATTTGGCGGAAACGGCGAAAAGTAGAGCCGATAGTGCAAGCACAAAAGCTGAACAGGCAGAACAGCAAGCAACAGAGGCATCTAGAATAGCGAATGAAGCGAAAGAAACATCAGAAACAGCGGCAAGCACGGCAACAGAAGCCAAGAGTGGATCTGAAGAAGCCAAGGAGATTGCCGAGCGAGCAAAGAGTGTAGCGGATCAATCAAAACAAGCTTTAGATATAACAAAGCAAGAGTTAGATGGAATTAAGAAGTCTCTAACAACAGCAACAACGACTTCGAATTC
>NZ_CM001557.1:1270015-1375288 GCF_000273375.1 Bartonella birtlesii IBS 325 | reverse complement strand
TCCCAAGCTTTAGAAGCGTTAACGAAATCTGGAGAAGCAAAGGCACTAGCAGAAGAGGCAATATATGGGTATAAAAAGTGAACTTATAGTAGCTAAAGTAAATATAAATTTAAAAAGCGTGTTTATGGCTATAGCTGAAAAAAAACACCGTCCAGCATCTCAAATTTTACGTGATCTTATTCGTGCTTACGTTGATAATAACAGATTATGCCTTTTAAAAAGAACTTTTGATTCGTAATAATTGAGGAAAATCATAAAAAGATTTGTTAGAATCAGAAGAAATGTTTCTTCTCTAACGGGTCTTTTTTGATGCTTACATCTTTTGGTAAAATTTTACATAAACTTCGTATTGATGACTCCAAACGCCTCTTAGATATGGCTAAGAAGTTAGACATATCTGTATCATTTTTATCTTCTGCTGAGATTGGCAGAAAGTCTATACCGGTTCACAATAAAGCCTTCTAATCCGTTGAGTCGTGAAATTGTTGGCATATTTGTTAGAAATTTACATAATCTTTCATAAGAGGATTTAGAAGCATTCAAAAAATTATTAGAGATGATTAGTGAAGCGCAAAGAAAAGAAAATGCTACTGTCGTAGAGAAATGTTAAAAATCTTATTCCCTTACTTTTATTTACGCATCCCTCACCTTAAAAAAGATATATAATATTAATATGTTATATGAATAAAAAAGAAAGTTTATCACTCTGTTATCGGGTTATAAATCTGAAGAAGTTGGTTGCTGGGAAAGATATTTTTCTAGCCAGTGAATATTATAGTTACCGTCTGCAATCTCTTTATTGTTAATGAGATCACGAAAAAGAGGCAATGTGGTTTTGACTCCATCAACTACAAATTCATCCAAAGCACGCCGTAAACGCATCATGCATTCCAAACGAGTTCGTCCATGAACAATCAGTTTGCCAATCATGCTATCATAATAAGGAGGAATTCGATAACCTGAATAAGCACCTGAATCAACACGAATTCCTAAACCTCCAGGTGTATGAAAATGTGTAATAATTCCCGGTGATGGTGTAAAGGTAAGAGGATCTTCTGCATTAATACGACATTCTATAGCGTGACCAGAAAAGCAGATATCCTCTTGTGCAATCGAAAGTTTGTTACCTGATGCAATATAAATTTGTTCATGAACTAAATCTATACCTGTAATTGCTTCAGTTACAGGATGCTCTACTTGTAAACGTGTATTCATTTCAATAAAATAGAATTCACCATCCTCATAAAGAAACTCAACGGTACCCGCTCCACGATATCCAAGTTGTGCACAGGCATTTGCAACAATATTACCAATTTTTTTTCGTTCAGTTTCATTAAGTGCAGGTGATGTTGCTTCTTCCCATATTTTTTGATGACGCCGTTGAAGAGAACAATCGCGTTCTCCTAAATGAATGGCATTTCCTATACCATCACCTATAATTTGAATTTCAATATGACGGGGCTTTTCCAAATATTTTTCAATATAAACTGCATCATCACCAAAAGCGGCCTTTGCTTCAGAACGAGTCGTTTTGAGAGCTATGGCAAACTCTTGTTCAGAATGAACAACTCTCATACCGCGCCCACCACCACCAGCAGAAGCCTTAATAATAACTGGATAACCAATTTCATGGGCGATGCGCAAAGCATCTGTTTCTTCACTGACAGCACCATCTGAACCAGGAACAACAGGAATTCCAAGTGTTTTAGCAGTTTTTTTTGCTTCGATTTTATCGCCCATGGTTCGGATATGTGTCGCCGTTGGACCAATGAAGGTAATATTATGGGCTTCTAAAACATCTGCAAATTTGGCATTTTCAGAAAGGAAACCATATCCTGGATGAACAGCATCAGCTCCTGTAATCTCGCATGCAGCAATAATTTGATGGATACTTAAATAAGAATCGCGTGCTGGGGGAGGGCCAATGCAAACACTTTCGTCAGCTAATCGAACATGCATTGCATCAGCATCGGCAGTGGAGTGAACGGCTACCGTTTTTATACCTAGTTCTTTACAAGCTCGCAAAACACGAAGAGCAATTTCTCCCCGATTGGCGGTAAGAATTTTTTGAATCATAGCTACCCCTCACCTCATTCAACGACAATAAGTGGTTCACCAAACTCAACGGGTTGGCCATCTTTAACAAGAATAGTGCTTACCTTACCTGAGCGTGGTGATGGAATTTGATTCATTGTTTTCATTGCTTCAATGATAAGCAAAGTTTGTCCTTCTATGACATTTTGTCCTATTTCTACAAAAGGTTGTGCACCTGGCGAAGGTGCAAGATAAGCTGTTCCAACCATTGGAGATGTTATCGCATTTTTTGATTTATCTTCTTGTATAGAAGTTGCAGTTGTTAGGGCAGGGGAAGAAGATATAGCAACAGTAGGAGAAATGGGGGCATAAACTGCTTGTTTAGGAGTAACAGAGATATTTTGACGTGACACACAAATACGAAGTTCACCTTGTTCAAGTTCAATGTTCGTTAAATTTGTATCATTTAAAATTTCAGCAAGGTCACGGATAATTTTTGTATTAATTGCGGTATGTTTTGCCGCATCTACTTTTTTTGTTGTCATTTTATTTCTAACTCCTTGATCAATGAAGGTCGTCATTATTTAATTTTTATGCCCTGAATATTTTTAGACTAGGAATGACCTTTATGAGCTTTTTAAAAAAGCCTTTTACTTTTTTAGAATTATACTTTGCAATTTAAAATCATTATCCACTATGCGAGATTGTATTTATAAACCTGTTATCAAAAAAGAGAAAGCGTAAAATTATTTCATTTACGGGATTCTGCGCAAAATTGATGAGGTCAGGAAAAGATATTTATTGTATATTTTCCAAAGCTTCTTCCAAAATATCTTGATCCACTCCGGTCAATACTTTATCACCAATGATATAAGAAGGTGTTCCTGTAATATTGAGTTGAGAAGCAACTTGAATATTCTCTTTGAAGAAATTTCTAAGATTAGGATCTTTTATTGCATTGCGTAGTTTTTTTTCATCTACTCCTAATGAAATTGCTATTTTTATGGCTTTAGCTTCATTTATGCGGCTTTTACTCGCTAAAAGAGCTTTATGAAACTGAAGGTATTTTTCTGGAAATTGTTTGCGAAAAGCATAAGAAACAGTGTGCGCCGCTATAGAATCAGATCCTAAGATTGGTAAATCTTTTATAATCACTCGGAGGTCTGAGTGTTTTTTAATTAAGTTTTCTATGTACGGATAGGACATTTTACAATAGCCACAATTGTAATCAAAGAAACTAACCAACACTTTTTTACCATTTGGATTTCCTAAAACAGCATCGTAAGGGGAGTGGAAAATTCCCTGTTTCAACAAATTGATAATTAAGGCTTGTTTTTGAGCTTTTTGTTCACTTTTCTTTTCCAACTTTTCTTGAAGAACTAACTGCATTTCTATCATAATTTCCGGATGAGTGAGTAAATAGTCTCTTACAATCCTTTGAAGATCATAATCATCAATGGGTGGTACAATCTTTTTTTTGAGTTCAGATAAAAAAGTAGGATCTTCTAAAAGTTGTATTTTAAGTTTTTCTATACTTAAATAGTTTGCTGTTTTGGTATTTGACTGTGCGTTTGATGAAGAAAATGAAAAGGTTAAAATTCCCAACATAATCGTTGTTAAAAATTTTATAATGAATGTTACTTTTGAGTGTTGAGACTGATGGATCATTTATATGCCTTCATATTTCTATTGTTATGTTGGGTAAACTATATGAAAACTATTTCTTATGTGCAATAAAACATTTAACTATAGTCTACATCCAGTAGGTTGCAGGAAAACATAAATTTTTTCTCTAAGAAAATATTATATAATGCATATTTGCTATAATTGTGTTCTTTAATGGTGGAGAATTTTCTCTCTGTTTTATAAAATGTTATTTGCATCTATGATAGTATCATAATTTTTTTGATGCATATTTTTTATTGTGGAAAAAAGCACGGCGATAATCTAACTGGGAGTATTTTTATTGACTTTTTACTGTTGCTTTATTGATCACAGTAGAACAAATTAAATTTAATGATGAAAAGTAAAATTATGAAAACCACAACGCATTATGACCTGTTTATCATTGGTGGAGGGATAAACGGATGTGGACTAGCGAGAGATGCATCTGGACGCGGATTTAAAGTGGGATTGGCGGAAATGAATGATCTTGCCTCGGGGACATCAAGTGCATCGACAAAGCTTATTCACGGCGGTCTTCGTTATCTTGAACACTATGAATTCAGATTGGTTCGAGAAGCGTTAAAAGAACGTGAGATCATTTGGCGTATGGCTCCCCACATTGTGCGTCCTTTGCGTTTTCTTCTCCCTTATCATAAAAATTTACGTCCTGCTTGGATGTTACGTTTTGGACTTTTCATTTATGATTATCTAGGGAACTGGAATCAAAAACTGTGGCGCAGTAAAACGGTTAATTTTTCAAAAAATTTTTGCTCTACACTTAAGGAAGAGTATCAAAAAGGTTTTGAATATTCTGATGCAAGAGTAGATGATGCGCGTCTAGTCATTGCTAATGCTCGTGATGCAGAAAAATATGGTGCCCATATAAAAGTACGGACAGAAGTTCTCTCTTTAAAAAGAAAAGAAAAAAAATGGCTTATAATGCTCCGAAATAAATTAAGCGGAAAAGAATATTGTGTTACGGCTCTTTATGTTGCGAATATGACGGGGCCTTGGATTAATCATATTCTGGCAAATGTATTAGACTGTAAAGAGAGTCCACCCATACGACTTGTTAGAGGGTCTCATATTCTGGTTCCTAAGCTATATGCCCATAATCGTGCTTATATTTTTCAAAACAGCGATGGGCGTATTATATTTTCCATTCCGTATCAAGAAGAGTTTACATTGCTTGGAACAACAGATTGTGATTACCAGGGAGATCCTGCCCATGTTCATATTACAGATGCAGAAATTGACTATATCTGTTCAGCAGCAAGTCAGTATTTCATACAACCCGTATTGCGTGAAAATATTGTCTGGACTTATTCTGGAGTTCGTCCGCTTTATGATGATGGAACTTCAAAAGCGCAAGAAATCACACGTGATTACGTTTTGAAAGAAATGGGATCAGAAAGTGTGCCACGGATTCTTAATCTTTATGGCGGCAAGATTACAACTTATCGCAAATTGGCAGAAGATGCGATGAAATTTGTTGAAAAAGCACTTGGAAAAAAGAGAGCCCCTTGGACAGAAAACTCAACGCTTCCAGGGGGTGATTTTCCATATAATAGGCTAGATATAATCGAAAATAAAATCGCTCTTTTAATTCCAGATTTAGATGCTTTTACATACCGCAGACTTGTACGGTCTTATGGTTCTGAGGCACTAGTGATATTTGCAAATGGTAAAGCAGATAAAGGAAAAGATTTTGGGCATGGGCTCTACGAAATAGAAGTTAAATGGTTATTGGAAAAGGAATGGGCTAAAACATGTGAAGATGTGTTATGGCGCCGTTCAAAACTTGGGCTTTTTTTTAATAAGAAAGAAATTAATGCTCTTTCTGCCTATATGCAAAGTCAAAAAGAGATCAAACAAGATTTATAATAATATCAATTTACTGTAAAGTTTATCTGTAATCCTCTAAACATTCTCTTTGAAGATAGTGATATAAAAAACATTTATATATATAAAAAGAGAATTCTTGTCTATTTGTTTTCTTTTACATTACTTAAATATAAAATACTAAAGCTAAGTGAAAGTTTCAGAACAAAACTTGCCTGTAAATTTTACAAAATAAAATACATAAGAATGGCTAGTAGGAAAAAGCAATTTGATAAAGAGCTAATCTGATTAGAAAATGTATAGAGAAGAAGCCTTTCTTTCTCTTTAGGATGAGGATGCATAAGTATCTTAAACCGCATTTTTTTGTGCAAAAATTGAAAAATATTAAAGGAAAACAAATTATAATGATGCAACTCGTGTAAAGATTTCTGCTTATCAGCTATATGGATATAATATATGAAAATCAGTGTATTAGAAGAAATACATTATGCTTATTTTATATGATTTTGATAAATTTTAGATCAATTGAAAAAAACGGAGAAAGAGAATAAAATTTTCTGTAGGTAAAAGAAGATAGAGATTTTGTATTATGAATGAGAGGCGCTTAATGGAAATGAGAAAGTAATTTTTTATGATATTATATGGTCCTCCATCATCAATAAAATTTGCAGTTGCTCCAATGTTGGGCTGGACAGATCGGCATTGTAGATTTTTGTATCGTCTTCTAACAAAAAAGGCACTTCTTTATACCGAAATGATTGTCGCTGATGCTGTAATCCATGGTGTTCGCGAACAAATGTTGGCTTTAAATGATAAAGAACATCCAATTGCATTGCAATTAGGGGGAGCAGATCCCCAAAAATTAGCAGAGGCTGCGCAAATTGCTGAAGAATTTGGTTATGATGAAATAAATCTTAATGTTGGTTGCCCATCAAATCGTGTTCAAGCGGGTGTATTCGGTGCTTGTTTGATGTTGCATCCTGATATTGTGGCAAGTGCTGTGGAAGCGATGAAAAAAGTGGTTAGCATACCTGTTACCGTCAAATGTCGTGTTGGTGTGGATGAGCAGGATGAAGAATTAACTTTAGATCTTTTTGCTGATCAAGTTTGGAATGCTGGGTGTGATGCATTCTGGGTTCATGCACGCAAAGCATGGTTGAAAGGATTAAGTCCGAAAGAAAATCGTAATATTCCTCCACTTAATTATGAAAGAGTTTATAAATTAAAACGTAAATATTCTCATAAATTCATTGGGATAAATGGTGGAATTAAATTGATTGATGAAATAAAAGAGCATTTAATTTTGTGTGATGCTACTATGGTTGGTCGACAAGTGTATCATGATCCGATGTTGTTAAAGCATATTGATTTTGAAATATATGGTGAACCGCAGAGTGGACTGAGTGATAGTGAGCTTATTGAGGTCATGTGTGATTATGCTGCTCGGCATATTGCATTAGGAGGGCGGCTTTCTCATGTAACGCGTCACATGATTGGTTTATTTCATGGCCGAGACGGGGCACGTCAATGGCGGCAAATATTATCAAATGATGCAATAAAAGCTAATGCGGGTGTGCACGTTTTGAAAGAAGCTTTTTCTGCCCTCATTTAAAAATAATTTATAGATTAATCTCTGTTAAAGTTTAAATTTTTAAGAAGTTTTTCTTTTTTATAAAGATCTAAAAAAAATCCAGATTATTAACTTCAGCAAGCCATCCTCTTTGTTAAAAAGATAGATGCACCATGTTAAACAATATGCTCATCATATGTTATTCAATGATGAAAATATTTTAAGAAAATAATATTAAAAATATATTGATGATTTTTTATAATTGGCCAGCTACCTAAAATAACCACTTTGTTAGAAAATTAAAGTACAAAATAATTTAGCAAACAATATCTAATATTTTAAAAATACTTTTTAAAAAAGCCAACAAACTATTCATATCTTGTATATATGACGAGATTCTCATGAAACATTATAGATTTTAATAAGGTATCTTCATGACTGTTAGTCCATTTGATGATTTTCGCGCTTTACTCGCAAATTTACCTACTGCTGATGCATTTTCTATAACTTTGGCAAAAAGACGGCAAGAAAAATTAACAAAAGCTCAAGGAGCTTTAGGAAAGTTAGGAGATATTGCAGTTTGGTATGCAGGATGGAGAGGAGCAGAGAAGCCTACTGTAAAACGGCCTTTAGTTGCTATTTTTTCTGGTAATCATGGGATTACAGAAGAAAATATTACACCATTTCCGCAATCTATGACACAAAAGATGGTGGAAAATTTTGCAACTGGTGGTGCTGCTATTAATCAAATTTGCATAGCTTATGATCTTGGATTGAAGATATTTGATTTAGCACTAGAATACCCCACAATAAATATTACCAAAGATGCAGCAATGGATGAGCGTAGTGCAGCAGCTACAATGGCATTTGGGATGGAATCCATTGCTGGTGGAACAGATCTCTTATGTATTGGTGAAATGGGTATTGGAAATACAGCGATCGCTTCAGCTTTGTGTTTAGCGTTGTTTGGTGGTGATGTTGAGGAATGGACAGGAAGCGGTATGGGCTCGGAGGGAGAATTTTATCAGCGTAAAATAGCCGCCGTTAAGACAGCAATTTCTTTACATAAAGATCATTTTCATGATCCCTTTGAAATAATGCGACGCCTTGGAGGCCGTGAAATTGCTGCTATGGTTGGTGCTATTTTGGCAGCAAGAATGGAAAAAGTGCCGGTTATCTTAGATGGTTTTGTAACAACAGCAGCAGCTGCAATTCTTTATAAAATGCATCCAAGAGCACTTGATCATATCCTTGTTGGACATGTTTCATCTGAGAAAGCACATCGTAAACTTTTAAAAAAGATTGATAAAGAACCAATTTTAGATCTACAAATACGCCTTGGTGAAGGAGCAGGAGCAGCTATTGCAGCTGGTATCGTCAAAGCTGCTGTTTTAACACATGCACAAATGGCGCTTTTTGAGCAAGAAAACTTAATCGCTTAAAGCGATAATAATATGTTAGAAAGTTTTAAGAATTTTATTCGCTCGTTTTGTCTTGCAATTTTATATAATTGAGTGGAAGTTCTGTTGTATATTTAATTTGTTCCATTGCAAAAGAAGATGAAACGTCACAGATATCAATTTTAGCAATTAATTTCTTATAAAAAAGATCATAAGCTTCAATATTGGGAACAACAATACGCAATAAATAATCAATATCTCCACTCATTCGATAGAATTCAATGACTTCGCGGAATTCTTGAACAATTTTTGAAAAACGCTTAAACCATTCATGGCTGTGTGTATTGGTGCGGATAGAAACAAATACAGTAAGATGAGCATTTACTTTTTCTGGGGAAAGAACGGCAACACGACGTTGAATAACACCATCTTCTTCAAGTTTTTGAATTCTGCGCCAGCAAGGAGTGGTTGAAAGCCCAACTTTTTTAGCAATATCAGCAACAGAAAGTGTAGCATTTTCTTGTAAAAGATGTAAAATTTTACGATCAAGACGATCCATATTTTTTCTCAATATTCAGTTTATAAAAATTTACGCACTAAACTGCGCAGATATACAACAAGCTCATCGTTAAACCATGGATTTTTCTGTAACCAAAAAGTATTTCGCCATGACGGATGAGGTAAAGGCATGACATTATAACCTCTAGGTTGATGTATGGAAAGAATATTCCTCCAATCTTTGACGGTTGCTGAAACAGTTTTATGTTTTAATCCTATAATATGCCACTTTTGCGCATAACTTCCAATAGCAAGTACCAGCTTTATTTGTGGCATTGCTTGAAATATTTTTTCATGCCATATTTCTCGACATTCACGTCTTGGCGGCAAATCAGAATTATTTTTATCATAGCCTGGAAAACAAAATCCCATAGGAACAATAGCAAAGAGAGATCTATTATAAAATTCTTCTTCCGTGACATTTAGCCAATCACGCAATCTTTTACCAGAACGGTCATTAAAAGGGATAGAAGTTTCATGAACACGCAACCCTGGTGCTTGTCCTGCGATTGCAATCAAAGCTGTATTGGATAAATAAACTACAGGTTTTGCTTCATGAGAAAGAGGAGGAAGATAAAGTGGCTGTTGGCTGCAAACACGACACGAATAAATTTTTTTTTCAAGTTCGATAATTTGGCTACGGTATGGTTTTTTCATTGGCAAAGAAAATTAAAGAATATTTTCTACTCTGTTCGAGGATGTGCTTTTCTCCATTCTCTTGGACGTTGGAAGTGTGATTGCCACATTCCTTTTTTTTCTCTTTTGCTTCTCGCTCTTCTTTAGTATAATCGTCATAATAGCTTACAGCCCAACCGTTACGTACAAGCGTTGCATTGATATTACTGATTTGTTTTGTTTTACATGTTGCAAGAACACGATGATATTTATCTTTTTTATTCCAATAACACGTAACAGGCTCATTTGCTATGAGTTCTTTTAAATATTTTTTTGCTTCGAGCCCACATGGATAACGAGTTTCATTTTTACCACAAAATTGCTGGAGTTCAGGAGCATCAATTCCTATAAGACGAATCATAACAGAAGAAATTATGATTGAGTCACCATCAATAATTGATGCATGCCCTTTTATCATTGTTTTAGAAGAAAGATCTCCTTTTTGAGGGGATGTTTGGGTGTATTTAAAGCAAACCGTTACAATGGCAATCACAATGAAAATAGCAAAGCCAATAATTTTTAGATTAAAACTTTTTTGATTTAAATAGAGAAAAAAATTTTTCATGAAATTAAAAGAAATACTACTATAATACGTTCAATTTAGCGAAAATTACTTATAATTTTTGTAAAAAACTTCTATTCCCCTCATACCCCCCATTATCATGGGGAAAGCTTCATTATATGCAATTATTTTACATATTAAAATAGGTCACATACACTATTGCAACAAGTTTTATGACCATAATTTAGATAAACAATTAAAAAACAAATCACTCCATTCTATAAACAACGCACAAATTATAAATAGATTGTCTTTTTTACTAAAAAACAAAAAAATTTGAAAAGTAAAAACTCACATTTTTCTAGTTTGTAAAACCACCATGTGAGTCAAATGATATGACCTGTTATTTAATTTTTGTTTCTTTAAATTCGACATGTTTTTTTACGACTGGATCATATTTACGCTTGCTCATTTTATCTGTCATTGTACGACTGTTTTTTCTTGTTACATAGAAAAAGCCAGTATCTGCAGTTGACAGAAGCTTGATCTTAATAGTTGCTGCCTTAGCCATAATTTAAGTTTCCTATTTTTATCGAAAACAACATCATTTTGTTATCAAAATCTATTTTTAATGTAATTAAATTTTGCGGCAACACTAAGGAAGTTATAAAAAAAGTCAAGAGCAGATTAATTTCCTTATAAGTTATACAAACATCAAAATCACATATAAGCCAAAAAATAAATCGTAGCGGTTAAAAATCAAAGAGTTTGAAGACATCCATGTTTTGAGCAATAAAAGCTTGTCCAATACGTATTTGATTTCATAACAAAAAGTGAAAGCAAAATTAGCGTGAGCAAGTTCATGTTCTTTAAAATGTGCATCTAGGTGTGTGAGTCAAATTGTATAAAGACCGAAAGATACACTTCTAAGAAGAAAGAGAGCAAATATCAAAAAACATTGCTGTTTTGTTATTCATGATATCATAAAAGTTTCAACAAAACCTAAGAGAGCGCAACTCACAAGAAGAAAATATTACCCAGTGCGAATGTTGTCATAAATTGTGCAGATTTATTTTCATTTCATCCAATGTATAAATCCTCGTGTTCCTGCATAGCATAAATGGAAAGTATTAAACCACGCTTTTTAGGTGGAGTATAACTGTTTATCCAAAACTCTACAGAATAAACAGAACTGTCATAGTGAAATGTAATATAAATTTTAAAATAACCAAATCTACAGGGGGGGGGAAATTGAAATACCTTTTTCTTTCATGAGAAGTGAAACAAGTTGTTGTCCCATTTTCGAGGCTATTTAAACTGTACCAATAATTGTAATTGCTTCTACGATTACACGCAAAGAATTATTGTAAGGATTCAATTTTTTTATTATGATAATAGCTATATTAGTAGAGATCTTCCTAATTATTAATATTTGATTTTATGAGATAAAAAATTATAATAATATTTTTTGGTCTTATTGAAGATTCTTTTTTCTATAAAAAGCGTGTTTTTGTTTTTTTGTTATGAATTTGCTTTTATAATAAAATTTAGATGAAAAGGCTAGTGGTCGAGGTTGTGTTAACAGCTCAAAGCATAACGCACCGGCAAAAGGTTGTACTGTTATAAGTTTTACCTCTACGATATCACTTAATTGATAGCCATTGTGGCTGTGCTTTCCTACAAGAATATGTCGTATTTCATCAAAATAATAATAATCATTTTTAAGTGTAGAAATATGTACGAAACCGTCTGTATTAAATTTATCAAGCGAAATAAAAAGTCCTGCTTTGGTAACGCCAGAAACACGACCTGTAAAAGTATGCCCGATTTTATTCGTTAAATAGTGAGCGACAAGTCGATCTATGGTTTCTCTTTCAGCCGTCATTGCGCGGCGCTCATATAAAGAAATTTCTGTAGCAATCTCTGCAAGATTTTGTTCTTGTTTTTCGGTTAATTGGTCATTTCCTAATTTTAGAGATTTAATGAGTGCACGATGAATAATAAGATCCGCATAACGACGGATTGGTGATGTAAAATGTGTATAGTTATGTAAATTCAAACCAAAATGGCCGATATTTTTAGGATTATATTCTGCTTGAGATTGTGCGCGTAAAATAACCTGATTGATCAATTCTTGTTGCTGACTATTCATAACTTTTGCTAAAATGCCATTAAAGCGTGCTGATGTAAGCTCTGAACTTCGAGAGAGTGCTATCCCAAAACTTTGAAGAAAAGTTCGCAGAACTTCTTGTTTTGCAAGAGAGGGCTTGTCATGGATACGATAGATGAAGGGCTGATGATGTTCTTTTAATGTTTCAGAAGCTGCAATATTCGCTTGTATCATGAATTCTTCAATCAAACGATGTGCTTCTAGATGTGGTTCGCTTACCACATTTTTGATGCCTCCATTTTGATCAAGAATAATCTTTTTTTCTGCTATTTCTAATTCTAGTGGCTGTCGACGATTGCGTGCAATTTTGAGACACTCATAAGCTTGCCATAAGGGCTGCAAAACACTCTTGATAAGAGGAGCACTTTTTTCATTTATTTTTCCTTCAATGGCTTGTTGTACTTCTTGATAAGAAAGTTTAGCTACTACACGCACCATAATACGATGAAAACTATGTTTTCGTTTTTTGCCATTTGCATCAAAAATCATGCGAACGGCTAAAGCAGGTCTTTCTTTTCCTTCACGTAGAGAACATAAATCATTAGAAATGCGTTCTGGCAACATTGGTACAACACGATCAGGAAAATAAACAGAGTTTCCTCGTTTTAATGCTTCTTTATCTAAAGCACTTCCTGTTTTTATATAGTAAGAAACATCTGCAATTGCGACGATAATAATCCAACCGCCACTATTTGCGGGATCTTTATCTTTTGTTGCATAAACGGCATCATCATGGTCTTTGGCATCTGGTGGATCAATTGTAACTAAAGGTAATTGCCGCCAATCTTCGCGATTTTCTATGCTGGCAGGTTTTATATTTTTCACTTGCTCCAAAACATCTTCAGGAAAAATATAAGGAATTCCTTTTGAAAGAAGAGCAATCATTGACAGTGTTTTTTCACTACCAATATGTCCTAAAACATTCTTTATTTGTGCGCTTTTTAGTCCATAACCAGTATTTTTTTTAATTTCAATTTCAACAAGATCTCCAGATTCTATCTTCATTTTTGAAGATAAGTCAGAGATATCAAGAATCAATTCGTTTGTTTTGCGATCTATAGGTTCTAGTCGCCATTGGTTAGTGTTTAATTTTTGTACCACTCCAAATGTGCTTCTTGGAGATATATCAATTTTACGAATGATTCGTCCTGTATAAGGAATGTTTTGAGGAGTTTTATTTCGAAAAATTTTTACAAGAATATGGTCTCCAACACCAATGCTCGCCCCTTTTATAGGATGAAAAGGGCGTATTTCAATATTTGGTTTTGGATCCCCTTCCCATTCAAGAGGTTGTGCAATAAAATTGCCATCTTCATCTCGCCCACTAATTTTGACTAAAACAACCGGCGGTAATTTTGCTTTTTTGATTGCCCTTCTATACTGTTTTGATATGTGGTTTTGGTCCTTTAGCTCACGCAATATATCCCTTAACCAGATACGAGAATTGCCTTTCAAGTTAAATGCTTTAGCGATTTCACGTTTACTTGATCGATCAGGATTTTCATAGATAAAAGAAAGTATTTCCGCTTTGTTAGGCAGTTGTTCCATATTCACTGATTGGAAATATTTTGTTTTTTTTCATCTTTAGCCAAAATTTATGTTTCTTTTCTTTTGGAAGGAGCTCTTTTGGTGGTCACTTTTTTACTGGAAGCTTTACCGGTTATTTTTTTACTAGATGCTTTAGCCGATATAAGTTCTAATGCTTCTGAAAGTGTTACACTAATTGGTTCTTTATCTTTTGGCAATGTTGCATTAATTTTACCCCAATTAACATACGGACCATAACGCCCATCGCGTATAGTTACAGTTCCTCCATCTGGGTGATCTCCTAATGTTGCAAGGGTTGCGGATGCTGTTCTGTTTCGCGTTTTTTTATTTTCTTGTTTTTCGGCAAGCACTGTAACAGCACGATTGATGCCAATATCAAAAACTTCATCTGCATGAAGAAGGGGGGCTGATTTGCTATCATGACTAAGGTAAGGACCATAACGTCCAATTGTGGCTGTAATTATTTTACCTGTTTCAGGATGTGTTCCAATTTCACGGGGAAGTGATAGTAAGGCCAAAGCTTTATCAAGAGTTATATTTGCTGTTTGCCACTCCTTTGGTAGTCCTGCACGCTTCACTTCTTTGCTTTCACCAAGTTGAATATAGGGGCCAAAACGACCATTGCGAAGAGAGATCTCTTTTCCTGTTTTAGGGTCGACACCAAGTATAACAGGTTCATCATTACGCATGGCTTCATTCTCTTCTCCTGTATCTGTTCCAAGTTGGTGTGTGTATTTGCATTCGGGATAATTAGAACAGCCAACAAATGCACCATAACGCCCAAGTTTTAAGGACAATCGACCGTTTGTACAGAGAGGACAAGAGCGGATATCACTTCCATCTTCACGTACAGGGAAAGCGAGAGGCGCTAATGTCACGTTTAAAACGTCAAGGACATTGGTGATACGTAGTTCTTTGGTATTGGTAATAGATGCGTTAAACCCATCCCAAAAATCGCGCATTACATCTTTCCAAAAAAGTTTTCCATCCGATATAAGATCCAGCTTTTCCTCAAGATCAGCTGTGAAACCATATTCTACATAGCGATTAAAAAAATTTTCAAGAAAGGCTGTAACAATACGTCCTTTAGCATCAGGAATAAGCTTTCGTTTATCAATTACAATATATCCACGATCGCAAAGTGTAGCCAATGTCGATGCATAAGTTGAAGGACGCCCAATTCCTAATTCTTCAAGCTTTTTAATTAAGGAAGCTTCAGAATAACGGGGAGGTGGCTCTGTGGTATGTTGTATAGATTCAACTTTTTCTTTTGTAAGCGTTTCACCAGAATTTACTTTTGGCAAACGTGTTGTTTCATTTTCCTCATTGTTTTCCTCTTCTCTTTGGTCAGTATAGACAGAAATAAAGCCATCAAAACGAATAACAGAACCTGTTGCACGTAGATTGGCACGATTTTTCTCTTGCTGTGCTTCAATTTCAACAGTTGTGCGTTCAATTTCAGCAGAACGCATTTGGCTGGCAATAGCGCGCTTCCATATCAGTTCATAAAGCTTTGCTTGATCACCATCGAGAAAATTCCGTACTTGACTGGGAATACGTTGAAAATCTGTTGGGCGTATAGCTTCATGTGCTTCCTGTGCATTCTTTGCTTTTGTTGAATAAAAGCGCGGTTTTTCAGGAACATAGTCACTACCAAAGGATTCATGAATGACTTTTCGTGCTGAATCAATTGCTTCCGGTGCTATTTGCACACCATCGGTACGCATATAGGTAATAAGTCCAGCCATTTCACCATTAATTTCAATACCTTCATAGAGTTTTTGAGCAGTTTGCATGGTGCGAGAGGCTGAAAATCCTAGCTTTGAAGAAGCTGCTTGCTGTAAAGTGGATGTTGTAAACGGAGGAGAAGGATTTCTCTTTGTGGGTTTTGCTTCAACACTAAGTATACGATATTTTGCTTCCTCCAATATAAGGCGAATTTGATCTGCTTGCTCTTGAGATTGAATGTCGAGTTTACCAATCTTTTTTTGATTAAACATTGTTAATCTTGCTTGAAAACTATCATTTCGGATGGTTTTTAAGTTTGTTGTAATGGACCAATAATCTTCTTTGACAAAATGCTCTATTTCTGATTCACGGTCACAAATAATACGTAAAGCAACGGATTGAACACGACCAGCTGAACGTGCACCGGGAAGTTTACGCCATAAAACAGGTGAGAGTGTAAAACCTACAAGATAATCAAGAGCACGACGTGCAAGGTAGGCATCTACAAGTGATGTATCAATATCACGTGGATTGTTCATAGCATCAAGCACAGATTTTTTGGTGATGGCATTGAACACAACGCGTTTTACAGGTTTATCTTTTAAAACTTTTTTTTGACGAAGAATATCCAGAATGTGCCAAGAAATAGCTTCCCCTTCACGATCAGGGTCCGTTGCTAAGATGAGGCTATCGGCTTCTTTGACTGCTTTTGCTATTTCATTCAAACGTTTAGTAGCAGCAGAATCTATATCCCATTTCATAGAAAAATCTTGATCAGGTAGAACAGAACCATCTTTTGCGGGTAAATCACGAACATGTCCAAATGATGCGACTACTTTGTATTGAGATCCGAGATATTTATTGATTGTTTTTGCTTTTGCTGGAGATTCAACGATAACAATATCCATAATTTTACCCGAATGTTAAAATAAAAGACTTTTTTATAACTCTCTTTCATACGAATAGCCAACGACAATTGATCAAGAGCACATAAAAAAACATTTGTCATACAAAAAACATTAATATTGTACAACTTGTAATTGTTATTATTTAAATACACCCTATATGGAGTTGCACGATTTATTTTTCCACTGTTAACACAAAACATATGGCAGAATACTAAGAGAACATCTGTTGAGAAGTAGGAGGGGAAATGCTCAAGGATAGAGGATTATGTTTATAAATCACTTAAAAGTTATCCAATATATTACAGATATGTCAAAACAAATGAATCAAATGGCTCGTCAAGCGCACAGTCCGCTTTTAGCACTGCTTTTGGATATGGTCGCCAAAGAGGGGCAAAGCATTATTAATAGTGCTGAGACTCTTGGAGAAGATCAAAATTCGACAATGACACATAACCACCAGAGTGTCGAATAAGCTTTCCAGCAAGCTCAAGCTCCACCAGTAAGAGGTAGAGGTTTGGGAGTGGAACGCCTGAATGGGTACTTAGTGTATCTAAGTCAATTGGTGTTATTGAAAGGACGGAAAGAACAGCCGCACGTTCTGCGTCATTTTCAAGAGAAGAAGGATTGTTGTCTTTTGCATCAGATTCATAAAACTTGCTTTTTTCAAATTGTAAGGAGACTGCTTCTCCTTCTTCAAAAAAGTTGAGTTGAGAATTTGGGGATGGTGTTGTTAATGGTGCAAGCGTTTCTATGATATCGGAAGGATGGGTGGTAAGTTGCGCCCCATCCTTGATAAGGTTGTTTGTACCAACAGATCTTGGATCAAGTGGAGAACCAGGAATGGCAAAAGTCAAACGTCCCATTTCAGCAGCTTGGCGTGCGGTAATTAAAGACCCTGATCGCAATGCAGCTTCTACAACTAACAGTCCGAGTGATAGACCTGCAATAATACGATTTCTTCTTGGAAAATCAATGGCGCGTGGTTTCCAAGCAATAGGCATTTCACTAATAATTACTCCACCATTAGCAACAATATCTTCGTGTAACTTTTTGTTTTCAGGAGGATAGATGTGATCAATCCCACCAGCCATTACTGCAACTGTGCCTGTTAATAGACTTGCTTGATGTGCAATACTATCAATGCCACGCGCTAATCCAGAAATTGTTGTAAAGCCAGCATTTCCAAGAAAATGTGCAAATTGAGCGGTGAGCTTTTTGCCGGCTGCTGAGGCATTTCGAGATCCAACAATTCCAACAGAAGGTTTCTTAAAAACCGAAATATTGCCTTTTACAGCAATAAGAGGGGGTGATGCTTCCATCACTTTAAGAAAGGCTGGATAATCTGGCTCTCCTACACCTATAAACCGAATACCTAATCTTTCAGCTGCTTCCATTTCTTTTTCTGCATCTTCTATCGTTGTGATTCGAATAGATGTAGAAAGACCACCTTTTTTACTAAGCTCAGGAAGTGCTATTAGAGCATTTTCTGCTGTTTTATAATGATCAATGAGATTACGAAAACTTACTGCTCCGATATTTTCACTGCGTAACAACCGCAACCAATTTAGACGTTGACGGTCAGTGAGTAGAATTCCTTTATTCATTCTTGTTTTTCATACCAATCTTGCTTTCTTTCCCAGCGAACAATCTAGTGATATTTGTATGATGTTTTATAATCACCAATATGCTCATTGCAATCAACATACAATTCGCATAGAGAGAAGGATAAGAAAAATAACCAAATACTGGAGTAATAATAACAGCCATAAGTGCAGATAATGAAGAATAACGTGTGAGAAAAAAAAATACTATCCATACAATAATGAAAACAATTGCCGCTGGCCAATAAATTCCTAAACAAACTCCTAGATAAGTAGCAACGCCTTTACCACCTTTAAATCTAAGCCAAACAGGGAAAAGATGC
Source organism: Bartonella birtlesii IBS 325 (assembly GCF_000273375.1). Taxonomy (NCBI): domain Bacteria; kingdom Pseudomonadati; phylum Pseudomonadota; class Alphaproteobacteria; order Hyphomicrobiales; family Bartonellaceae; genus Bartonella; species Bartonella birtlesii. Next base: position 1,356,764 of record NZ_CM001557.1, on the reverse strand, counting down.
CCCAAAAAAGCAAAAAAACCAGTAAGAAAAATAACAACATCATTTTCTATTGGATTATTTAAAAATTTTATAACAAGAATAACAATGGTTCCTTTCAACATATCACAAAGAAGCGTGAGAGCAGCAACTTTTTTATTTCCTGTTCGTAAAACATTTGTAGCTCCAATATTTCCAGAACCGATTTTCCTTATATCACCAAGCTTGGCCATTCGCATAAAAATAAGACCAAATGGAATAGAACCAATGAAATAGGATATCAGAAAGATAAACCATGGAGTGAACTGAAAAAGCATTTCTATTTTATTCATCAACAATCTCATGACGTTTAAAAATTGATTGTCCTTTAACAAAAGTTTGAACAACACGTCCTTGGAAGCGTGCATTCTCAAAAGGTGTATTTTTTGAGCGTGAATACAGCCTCTCTGTAGAAACGACCCATGGCTCCTCAAGATCAACCAAAATAAGGTCTGCATGAACACCTTTTTTGAGTGTTCCTGCATTAAGTCCAAAGAGTTTTGCAGGTGTGGTTGATAAAAGTTCCGTTAATCGTAGAAGGGATATACTTTCATCATGGTAAAGGCGTAAAGCGGCACTCAATAAGGTTTCCATACCAATGGCGCCTGCGGCCGCATCGTTAAATGGTAAACGTTTTTTGTCAATACTCTGGGGATCATGGGAAGAGACGATAATATCGACTGTTCCATCTTTTATTGCTTCAATCATCGCTATACGATCTTCTTCTGTACGTAGCGGGGGCATAAGACGGAAAGCAGTACGATATTCACCAATATCATTTTCATTAAGAGACAAGTGATTAATAGATACGCCGGCTGAAATCTTCTCATTTTGTTGCTTTCCTAAACGAAGTGCATCGGCAGATAGTTTTGTCGATATTTGTGCAGCATGATAGCGTGTTTTTGTTAATGCGGCTAAGCGCAAATCTCTTTCAAGTGGGATGACTTCTGCTTCGCGAGGAATGCCAGAAAGACCAAGCCAATTCGCTAGTAGACCTTCATTGATAACACCTTTTCCTGTAAGGTCCTTATCTTGCGTTTCGTGCATCAATGGAACATCGAAGTCACGTGCGTAAGTCATTGCACGACGCATAACAGATGAATTTTGAAGTGTTTTTTTCCCTTCACTAAAAGCAACTGCTCCTGCATCTTTTAACAAACCAAATTCAGTTATTTCTTGTCCGTTAAAACTCTGAGTTATTGCAGCAACAGGATAGACATTAACCGATGACATTTTCTCAGCTATATGTGTAATGAATTTAACAAGTGCTACGTTATCAATAATTGGGTTTGTGTCTGGCATCATAAGGAAGGAAGTAATACCACCTGCTGCTGCTGATTGGCTTGCTGATGCAATTGTTTCAAGGCGTTCATTTCCTGGTTCTCCAACAAAAACGCGAGCATCAACAAGTCCGGGTAGAATTGCTTTATTTTGTGCGTTAATAATCTCTGCCCCATCTGGAATTCCCTGATTCAAGGCTTCTTTTCCAGCAGCTGTAATTAGTCCATTTTCAACAATAACTGTGCCAATTTCGTCGATTGTGCGTGAAGGATCAATAATGCGGGCGTTTTGAAAGACAATTGGCTTTGTCATATTTTATCTCCACTTGGCTGAAGGCGTGAATCCAATAAAGCTTCCATGACAGCCATACGCACAGCAATTCCCATTTCTACTTGTGTATGAATCATACTTTGTGGTCCATCTGCTATATCAGATGCGATCTCTACACCACGGTTTATTGGACCAGGATGCAGAATAATGCAATCATTTTTAGCATAGGCTAAATTTTCTTTATGTAAGCCAAAATAATGAAAATATTCACGAATGGAGGGAATAAAGGAACCTGTCATACGTTCATGTTGTAAGCGTAGCATCATAATGACATCGGCACCTTTAAGGCCTTCTTTCATTGTGTTAAAAACCTCAACGCTCATATCAGCGATTCCTGTGGGTAAGAGTGTTGAAGGAGCGATAGCACGAACCCGAGCTCCCAAAGCATTGAGACTGAGGATATTGGAGCGCGCAACACGTGAGTGTAAAATATCTCCACAAATTGCAACGGTTAATCCTTCAATATGGCCTTTTGTTTTTTTTATGGTCAAAGCATCTAATAAAGCCTGTGTTGGATGCTCATGGGCACCATCACCTGCATTAATAACACAACAATTCACTTTTTGTGCCAACAAAGCGGCTGCTCCCGCACTACTATGGCGAATGACGAGTATATCTGGTTTCATTGCATTGAGAGTTGTAGCTGTGTCAATCAATGTTTCTCCTTTTTTTACAGATGAATTGCCAATGGCTATACTTATCACATCTGCTCCTAACCGTTTTCCGGCTAATTCGAAGGAAGATTGTGTTCGCGTAGAAGCTTCAAAGAAGAGATTAATTTGGGTACACCCAAATAACAGAGATTTTGTTTTATCAATTTTTTTAGAAAGGGTAACATACGCATCTGCACGATCAAGTAGTATGATAAGGTCTTGTACACTTAATCCTTTAATGCCTAAAAGATGTTGGTGGGGAAAAAGGGGAAAAAAGAGTTTTGAGTCATAGCATTCTTTTTTATCTCTCTCTAAACAGATTAAACAAGCATTTGTTTGGATATAATAAATGTTTTTTTAACTGCAAAACGACAAATAGTCTATGTTATGAATGATTTTTGAATAATAGGAATATGCCTATGAGTGCTGTCTTTGCGCAAAATGTTCGCCGAAAAAATGCGTTTCTCAGTGATACGCTTATGTTTCGTATTGCTTCTACTTTGCCTAAATTTTTATTAACAAGTTTTGAAGAAGTAGGAGATTTTGTAGCAAGTCGTGAAGCGTGGGAGCTTTCCTGTCTGGCGAATCGTTACCAACCACTCTTGCGCTATAATGACGAATGGGGGCAACAGGCAGAAAAACTAGAGATACATTCTTCTTATCAGGCTCTTCAACAATATTCTAGACAAGCAGGTTTGGTCACTTCGCTTTGGGAAAATTCTACCTCAGAAAGTGGAGTACGTTATCAAGCACGTGCTATTCGTTTAGCTTTATCTGCTAGTTTAGAAACAGGGCATTTAAATGAGGTTATTATAGCAAGTGCAGCTATTGCAGTCTTAATTAGTGATGTTGAGCTTTTCAAAAAATGGCAAAATGTACTCTTATCACGTCAATATGATTTATCTTCAAAACCTATTCACAGCAAAAAAGCGGCTTCAATTACCTGTGCTTTTGATGATGTTAAACAAGGAGAAAAATATGCTTTTAATTTTCCTAGTGTTAAGAAAATTTCTTTTGATGAAAAAATGGGGCGTGATCTGTATCGTTTAAATGTTGTGAAAACCAATGTTGTTAATCCTATAGTGGATGGATATCTTGTAAGTGCAGAGTTAGATGGGCATTTGAGTTGCTTTTTAATTCCCCGTATACAGGAAAATGGTGCATTAAATGGTTCCATAAAAATTCGTCATTTACTGCAACGTTCTGGAGAATTCTTAACACCAGAAGGTGTTGTTGATTTTCAAGGGAGTTATGGTTGGCTGTTGGGAAATATTGGAGAAGGACCTAAAGTCATTAAGGATATCGAAACTATGATGCGTTTCGATCAATCTGTTGTATCGGCAGGTGTTTTACGGGCTGCACTTCAATTGGGCATAGATTTTTTTCGGCAAAAAAGGCCTGATCAGCCTTTGCCACCGCTAACGGAGCGTATTTTTGCAGATATTGCTCTGGATATTGCTGCCACACAAGCGTTGGTTTTGCGTTTAGCACGGGCTTTTGACAATGCTGCTAATGATCGTTCTGAAGCTGCTTTTGCAAGAATTATGACCCCTATTATTGCTTATCACGTAAGTCAATTAGTGGTACCCATTATTGGCGAAATTATTGCACAGCTTGGTATTGAGAGTTTTGTAGAAGACAATCCATTATCACAAATGCTATGTAATAGCCCTGCACGAATTGTGAGAAATATTTCTGCTAATCAATTGGTTAAGGATGCAATTCTCATCGCTGAAAAAGCACCAGGATTGTTCCATAAATTGTTAGAAAAAATTGCTCTTGATATTGGTCCAGCAGGTCCACGGGCAATAGAGATCATTCAATCTGCTGTCGAAATGGCATTAGCAAATGAGGGAGCTGGAAGATTCTTTGTTGAACAAGTGGCATATGCGGCTGCAGCTGCATCATTACGCTCTACAGATATAGAAAATGTAGCAAATGCCTATATGGAAAGCCGCCTTGGCGGACAATGGAGATCTTCTTATGGGATGCTTATTGCGCGATATAATGCCGGACATTTGCTCAATGTCCTTTATCCTTCTATATGATGAAGACTTTGAATTCTGTTAAGAGCGCCTTGCAATATGAAAGCAGCAGCAGCAGAATCAATGAGTTTTGCTCTTTTAGTACGCGATACGTCCATTGCTAGAAGAAAACGTTCAGCAGCAATTGTTGATAAGCGTTCATCCCAAAAAATAAATGGAATTTCTGTATGTGCTCTCATATTGCTCACAAAAGTTCTGGTTGCTTGAGCACGAGGACCGCTGCTGCCATTCATGTTAAGCGGTAAGCCAATGATAATAGCGCCAACATTTTCACGATCAAAAATTTTTATAAGTGTATGGGCATCTTCCATAAATTTTTTTCGCTGTAACACAGGGCGAGGATTTGAAAAAATTAGTCCCATATCAGAAATTGCAATTCCGATAGTCTTTGTACCCAAATCCAAACCTGCTATTGTTTGCCCAGGTAAGAGATGTGTAATAATTTCATTTATGTTAATAATAGCCATAAGATTTATAATTTAGGTCTTTACGTGTTTCAGGTCCATGTTATATTTTATTTTCGTTATCAATATTCTTGTGCTTACAGGCGCATCCTTGTATAGCCGATAGATGATCAAATAAAAAACAGAAAGGCATAGTATATGTCTGTTGATAAAGAAGCAGTCAAGCGGGTAGCACATTTAGCACGTATTGCTATCTGTGATGATGAAGCTGAACGTATGACAAAAGAGCTTAATGTTATTTTAGGTTTTGTGGAGCAATTGTGTGAGGTTGATGTCGGTTGTGTTGAACCATTAACCTCAGTGATACCAATGACTTTACGGATGCGTGAAGATCATGTCACAGATGGTAATAAAGTGACCGATATCGTAGCAAATGCACCTGTTACAGAAGAGAATTTTTTTCTTGTCTCAAAAGTCGTCGAGTAACTTTTTATATTTTAAAAACTTGAGAATTAATATGACTGATTTAACAACCTTCACAATTGCACAAGCTCGTAACTCTCTTGTAAAAAAAGAGTTCACGGCAATTGAATTAACAGAATCTTATTTAAAAGCAATTGAATTGGCTAATCCAACTTTGAATGCTTATGTAGCAGTAACAGCAGAACAAGCAAGAAAAATGGCTGTTGAATCAGATAACCGTTTGGTGAAAGGGCAGGGTGGGCTTTTAGAAGGTATTCCACTGGGAATTAAAGATCTTTTTGCGACACATGGTGTTCACACTCAAGCTTGTTCTCACATTCTTGATGGTTTTAAGCCGCATTATGAATCAACAGTAACTGCTAATTTATGGAAAGATGGAGCGGTTATGTTAGGTAAGCTTAATATGGATGAATTTGCTATGGGTTCTTCCAATGAGACATCGTATTATGGTCCAGTTATTAATCCATGGAGAAAAAAAGATTCCCATGAAAAGCTTGTGCCGGGTGGTTCTTCAGGTGGTTCTTCTGCTGCTGTTGCAGCAAGGCTTTGTGCTGGTGCAACAGCAACAGATACAGGCGGTTCAATACGCCAACCTGCAGCATTCACTGGAACGGTGGGGATTAAACCAACTTATGGACGTTGCTCACGGTGGGGAACCATCGCTTTTGCCTCATCACTTGATCAAGCAGGACCTATTGGGCGGGATGTTCGCGATTGTGCTATCTTACTTCAATCAATGGCTTCTTTTGATGAAAAAGATTCTACTTCCGTGAATTTACCAGTTCCAGATTATGAAAGTTATCTTGGTCAATCAATCAAAGGAATGAAAATTGGTATTCCAAAAGAATATCATATGGAAGAAATGTTTCCTGAAATTATTGAGCTTTGGCAAAAAGGCATGAGTTGGCTAAAAGAAGCGGGTGCTGAAATATGTGATGTTTCATTACCCCATACAAAATATGCTCTGCCTGCTTATTATATTGTTGCTCCTGCAGAAGCGTCTTCTAATTTAGCACGTTATGATGGAGTCCGTTTTGGTCTCCGTGAACCGGGAAAAGATATCATTGAAATGTATGAAAATACCCGTTCAGTGGGTTTTGGTGATGAAGTTAAAAGGCGAATTTTGGTTGGTACTTATGTTCTCTCCTCAGGTTATTATGAGGCCTATTATCTTAAAGCACAGAAAGTACGAACACTCGTAAAATATGATTTTGATCAATGTTTTGCTTCTGGTGTTGATGCTATTCTCACACCTGCAACACCAACACCGGCTTTCAGCATTGCTGATGAAAGAATTAAAAATGATACTGTAGCGATGTATCTCAATGATATTTTTACTGTTCCAGTTAATATGGCTGGTTTACCAGGTATCTCTGTTCCTGCTGGTTTCTCATCAAATGGTTTACCACTAGGATTGCAATTGATTGGTAAACCTTTTGCTGAAGAAGTTATTTTTCAAGTAGCACACATTATAGAACAAGCCGCTGGAATATTTAATCCTGAAAAATGGTGGATATAACCATGAAAAAGTATTTTTCTTAATATTAAGAGAGGTACTTTTGAAAAATGTAAGTTATTTCTTTTATATTGATAGTTCCTATCCGCCAAGATATGCCTCTTTAACACGCGGATCTGAAAGCATAGTTTTGCCTTCACCGTGAAATAAAACATGTCCTACCTCTAGAATATAAGCGTAGTGCGCAATGGAAAGGGCTGCAAATGCATTTTGTTCGATAAGAAGAATAGTTTTCCCCATATCATTAATTTTGCGGATAATTGAAAAAAGCTCTTTTACAAGAAGTGGTGCTAACCCTAGAGAGGGTTCATCTAATATTATCATGTCAGGGTTGCTCATGAGTGCACGACCCACAGCAAGCATTTGTTGCTCACCGCCTGACATTGTTCCACCCAACTGTTTTGCTCTTTCACGCAAACGCGGGAAAAGCTCAAATATCCACTCGATATCACGGGCAATCCTTAGTTTATCATGGCGGATATAAGCACCTAGATAGAGATTTTCTAAAACAGTAAAATGGGGCATAATGCGCCGTCCTTCAGGACTTAAAGCAATCCCCAACTGCAAAATTTTTTCTGGTGATTTTTTAATAATTGATTCGCCTTTATAGGTGATCTCCCCATAAACAGACCGATTCAGCCCTGTAATAGAGCGTACGATACTGCTTTTTCCTGCTCCATTGGCTCCTATCAAAGTTACTATACTTCCCTTTTTTATAGACATCGAAAGATTTTCGATAGCTTTAATGGCGCCATAATGAACGTGAAGATTTTTGATTTTAAGAATATCCATAGACATCTCCGCCAAGATAAGCTTCAATAACTTTAGGGTTGTTACGAATTTCATCTGGTGTGCCATTGGCTATGCAACAGCCATACTCCATTACCCAAATATATTGACAAAGCCCCATAACAACTTTCATATCGTGTTCGATAAGTAGGATAGTAAGATCGAAGTCTTTTTGCACTTTTGCTATGAATTTTCTAAGATCTTCACTTTCCTGTGGATTCATACCAGCAACAGGTTCATCAAGAAGAAGTAATTTTGGCTTTGTTGCTAATGCGCGTGCAATTTCTAAACGTCGTTGCACACCATAGGGCAGAGATATTGCTGGTTGATTGGCAAGATGATCAAGTTGGAGTCTTTCCAGAAGTTCCATTGAATTTTTATAGATTTCTTTTTTTCTTTCACCGCTTTTGGAAACAATAAAGCTGAAGAAAACCATGAATGCCTTTGTCGAACATGTGCCCCCACCATAACATTTTGTAAGACCGTCAATCCTGAAAAAAGGCGAATATTTTGAAATGTTCGAGCAATATGGCGTCGACATATAATATAAGGAGGAGCTCCAGAAACTTTATGCTCATCAAAAAGAATGGTTCCACTTGTGGGGGCGTAAAAACCAGAAATCATATTAAAAACAGTAGTTTTTCCAGCACCATTGGGACCAATTAATCCAGTAATTGTTCCTCGCTTAACTGCCATATTAACATTATTAACAGCAACTAATCCACCAAAACGCATCACAATATCATTAAGTGAAAGGATAATATCGTTCATAGCTCTCCCTCAGTATTAGAGAGCTTTTTACGTTTTAGAAAGCAATAAATCCCATTCCATGAAAATTCACGTTGTCCCAACAAACCTTTTCTCCAAAATAAGATAATAACGAGCAATAAAAGAGAAAAAATAACCATCCGAAGTCCTGGTGTCTCTGGAATATGTATAAAACCTAAGTCAAATGGACTTTCAATAATGCGAAGCCATTCAAGCACAACTGTAATGATAATGCTCCCAATAATGCTCCCTGTAATTGAGCCAAGACCACCAGCAACAACAATCATCAAAATATTAAAAGTGAGCAAAAAGTTGAACATTTTAGGATCAATCGTTGAGATAAGAGCAGCCATCAATGCTCCTCCTATACCTGCAAAAAATGCACCGACAGTAAAAGAAAAACTACGGTAAAAAAAAGCATTAATCCCCATTGTTTTTGCGGCAATTTCATCATCACGAATAGCACGCAGCACATTACCGGTATTGCTTCGCAGTAAAAGAGTAATAAAGAGAACTGTAAATGCTAGCCAACCATAGTTCCACCATAATGTTGCTTTTTGAGGAATTCCTTTAATTCCCAAAGAACCATTTGTTAACGATGTAGCATTTGTAATCACAATGCGGATAATTTCTGCAAATCCTAATGTTGCAATTCCAAGATAATCACCACCAAGACGCAATACTGGCAGAGCAATCAATAAACCTACAACTGCAGCACACAGACCACTTACAATAACAGCGAGAAAAAAAGGCAACTGCAAATGATGCAACGGTTCAGCTATAGAATCAAGAATCCACATCATTTCTTTTTGTTCGGGAGAAAGAAGTAAAATTGCGCATACATAAGCACCTATAGCCATAAAACCAGCATGTCCAAGAGAAAACATACCTGTAAAACCGTAAATTAAATTGAGCGAAATTGCTAATATCGCATTAATAGCAATAAGATTGATGATACGAAGCGTATAATCATTAAAATGATTATTAGCATAAAATAAAAAACTGATAAGAATTAAAATACTGATACATGATAAAAAAGTTGTAGCTGATTTTACCATTAGATTTTCTCCTGGCTTTTTTTACCCATTAAGCCCGTGGGCATTATCAATAAAATCAGAATTAACAAAACAAAAGCGAAGGCATCTCTATATCCAGATAACGTGGGGAAAAATGCGATAATCATAATTTCAATAAATCCGAGTAACAATCCTCCCAACATTGCTCCTGGAATTGAACCAATACCTCCAATAACAGCGGCGATGAATGCTTTAAGCCCTGGGAGAACACCCATATAAGGATGAATTTGAGGATAACGCAGAGACCACATAATACCTGCGATAGCAGCAAGCGCTGAGCCTATTCCAAATGTAAATGCAATGACTTTATTGACAGAGACGCCCATCAAACGTGTTGTTTCAATATCATGAGAAATTGCACGCATAGCAAGACCAGGTTTTGTTTTATAGATAATCCACAACAGCAAAATAATAAGAATAGAGGAAACTATAGGAACAATAAGAGACATGGGAGCTATTCTAATGATTTTATCTGCTCCTAATTCTAAATGCCATAAGAATGGTATTACAAGAAAATCTGGTTGTTTTACACCTTTTGGAACACCACTAAAGAGTACGGTTGCAAGATTTTCGATAAAAAAAGAAACGCCTATTGCTCCGATAAGTGCTGAGATACGCGGAGCATGACGTAAGGGTCTATAGGCAAATTGGTCAATAGTAATTCCTACAGCACTTGTGATAAAAATTGAAAAACAGAGAGCCAGTACCCAAATCGGCGTAAAATCTTGTGGAGAAATTTTAAAATAATAAATGAACCCTAAAGCAAAGATTAAAAAAACAGCAATCCAAAAAGTTGAAGGACGTTTTTTTGAATCCTATAAACACCGAATAATAGATAAGAATAGCTATTAATAGAAGAAGAAGTGCTGCCCAAGCCGGCATAAAGCTAATCGTAGAGAAAAAAACAAAATATGCTCCCAACATGAAGATATCGCCGTGAGCAAAATTAATAAGTCTCAATATACCATAAACCATTGTGTAACCAATAGCGATAAGTCCATAAAGAGATCCCAACGCCAGTGCATTAAAAAAATACTGGATGAACATTTCAGTGCTCATCTCTTATCCTTCCACATTTGTTAATTCACATAGGATAAAATAAGAAATCTTCAGATTTTAGTTGAGAAAAAATCCTCAACTTTTCTTGAATTTTTATTAGGAAAATTTCCAATTTTTTAAAAAGCAGGTTTGACTTCATCTAAATAGACACGTTTCCCACCCTTGATTTCAATTATACCGATGGGAATTTTAGGGTTATGATTTTCATCCATAGACATATCACCAAAAGGTGTTTGAAAATCTTTTAACTGACTAAGTGCAATAGTGATTTTTTCACGATCAGCACTGCCAGCATTTTCAATAGCTTTCATGAACATCATATAACTTGTGTATCCCAAAACGGAATTAATATTTGGCTCTTTATCAGGATAAGCTGTTCTCCATTCATTTGTAAACTCTTGCGCAGCTACTGACATATTTGGCATATTTTCACTGTAGGGAAGTGTTGTATGTAAAAAACCTTCTGCAGCTTTTCCTGCGATTGTAATAGTTTCTGGATTATCCATAGCATCTCCACCCATAATTTTAAACTTTGCACCTAATTCACGTGCTTGTTTCATAATGATGGCACCTTCAGAAAAGTAAGAGGGAATAAATAAAATATCAGGCTTTTGTGCTATAATCTGTGTAAGAACAGCTGAAAAATCCTGATCTCCGGAATTGTAGTTTAAATTTGAAATAACCTCACCACCCAATTTTTTAAAAGCACGCGCAAAATAACTTGCAAGACCAATTGCGTAATCATTTGATATATCTTTAAGGATAGCCGCTTTTTTAGCCTGTAAAGTTTGTCTTACATAAGTTGCAATCCCTATGCCTTGATAGGAATCAATGAAGCAAGCGCGGAAGTAATATTTCTTATCCTGTGTAACAAGCGGATTTGTTGAAGAAGTTGCAATAGCTGGAGTCTTTGCTTTCTCAGATATTTCTCCACCAGCCAATGAGAGTGAAGAGCCATAACTACCAATGATTCCAATCACTTTTTCACTTGCAGTTAATCGCATAACCGCATTTGCGGCTTCTACTTTATCAGATTTATTATCAATAATAATAAGCTCCACTTTACGTCCTAATATTTCTGGAACTTTTTTATGTGCCAACTCTATACCTCTAATTTCAAGTTGGCCTCCAAAAGCATTTTGACCACTTAACGGAAGGTAAACACCAATTTTAATAGGCTCACTCGCATAGACATTTGCTATAAGTGCCATGACAGCTGTGAGTGTAGTGAGGATTCTCTTCAATTGCATTACACACTTTCCTTAATTCAGTTGTGATTTTTGCACCTTATCTTGAACTTCTTTATCATGCAAGTTACACATTAATGAAAATATCATTGTGTGAAAAACCTGTTTATATGATTTGTTGAGCGTTTGCTGTAAGGTATGTGGAGTATAGGATCAAATATTTTTGTCAATATTCGTATTGATATTAACATTAGGAGGCACGACAATATGGGGAAATCTTATCTTGGGACTTGCGTGTTGAGGCAAGAGCAATGTTTACTTAAAGCTAGAGAATCAATATCGTAAATTTAGAGCTACAGGATCACGATTTATTATGACAAGTAAGGATACATTAAAAAATTGTTCCCTAGCGGAGGAGAGTGTAGGTACTTGTGGTGAGATTATTGAAATTAGTGGTGTTATTAAGTGGTTTGATGGTAGTAAGGGGTATGGGTTTATTGTACCTGATTTGCCTCATTTCCCTGATATATTATTGCATGTTACGGTAATGCGTAGAGATGGTTTCCAGACAGCTTTGGAGGGTGCTAAAGTTATATGTGCTGTGGAAAAAACTGAACGAGGATTAAAGTGTGTTCAAGTGAAGTCTATAGACTGTTCTTCAGCAATTCATCCATCGGAAATTCCAGCCCGTACCCATGTTGTTGTTACTCCAGAAAGTGGTTTAGAGCGTGCAATTGTAAAGTGGTTTAATCGCGATAAGGGTTTTGGTTTTTTGAGCCGTGGACAGGGAACAGAAGATATCTTTATTCATATGGAAACATTGCGTCGTTTCGGTCTAGCAGAGCTTCGCTCTGGTCAAGTTGTTCTTGTCCGTTTCGGTAAGGGTGAAAAGGGCTTGATGACAGCGGAAATTTATCCAGATATAGGGATTCCGTTTGCTACGCACTAAATTATGCTTTTGTAGTCTTGTCCGTTCTTTCTTTTTTAGAGAGATTCTTGCATGGGTGTAAAGAGTAACGTGTCCAAGTGAAATCTCTTATTAAAGTTGTTTGTTTATATGAAGCAGATGATTGCTGTTGCACCAATATTACTCAATGTTGCATTGAAAGTAATTGAAAGGATAACTTTATTTATCTTTAAGTTTTGGTGCTTTTTATTTTATACATAAAACCAAAAATTTGTCTGTAATGGAGATAAAAATGTTAAAGCCTTTTAGAAGGGGAATCATCATTGTATTGGCACTGCTTTTTATATTAGAAGTGAGTGTAGCCATAGCAAAAAAAAGCATGGAATTTCCTGTCCATCCTGTTCCTTTAGAAATACAGACAAAGCAAGGTATGGTCTCTTATAGGGTAGAAATTGCTTTTACGCCGACTCATGCAGCAGCAGGTTTAATGTACCGTACTGATTTTCCACGTGATCGTGCGATGATTTTTAGAAACCAAGCAAACAATAAAGTAAAAAATGAGCAAAAAATGTTTATGTGGATGGCAAATACGCCTTTGCCTTTGGATATGATTTTTTTAAATGCTGAGGGAATTATTGTATCGATCGTTCAAAAAACATCGCCATTTTCAACAGATATTATTTCATCAGAGGTTCCTGCAACTTTTGCGATTGAAGTTAATGCCGGGGAAGTTTCTGAAAAAAAATAGAAAAAGGACAGCGTGTTCTTCATCCTGAAATTTGCGGAAAATGCGAAAGTGATACAAAATGACAGCAGAAAATATTCGTTTTTTTGAATATGATGGTTTGCGATTTGCTTATCGGGAAGATGGGCAGGGTGCACCTATTTTATTGATTCATGGTTTTGGTTCTTCTGCACGTGTGAATTGGTATTCAACGGGTTGGTTTCGCGCCCTTACTGAAGCGGGATATCGTGTTATTGCTCTTGATAATCGTGGACATGGAGATTCAGTTAAAAGTTATGACCCTTCTTTTTATACGCCTCAAGCTATGGCTGGCGATGCAGTGAGATTGTTGCAGCATTTGAAATTATCTAAAGTGCATGTCATGGGATATTCTATGGGAGCTCGGATTAGTGCATTTATGGCTCTTTTGTATCCAACATATGTACACAGTGTTATTTTTGGTGGCTTAGGTATTGGTATGGTAACAGGAGCAGGGGATTGGAAACCTGTTGCTGAGGCTCTTTTAGCAGAAGATATTTCTACCATTACCAATCCACGCGGTTTGATGTTTCGTAAATTTGCAGATCAGACTAAAAGCGATAGGCGTGCTCTGGCTGCTTGTATTGTCACATCAAAACAAGAGTTAACAGCATTTGAGGTTTATAAAATTAAACAACCAGCACTTGTTGTCGTAGGTTCGTTAGACGAAATTAGCGGTAAAGCAGAGCCATTAGCAGCTTTATTGCCTTGTGGCGAAGCATTATCGATTCCTGATCGGGATCATATGCTTGCTGTAGGAGATAAAGTTTATAAAAAGGGTGTTATTGATTTTCTTTCTCGTTATCCTATCGTTGAAAATTATTCATAGGTTTTAGAACTCATAAAATATTCGATATTTCTTATTTTGGATAAGGTGAAAAGTTTCTTCAAAATTTGGTTATTGTAGTGCAGAATTTTATGAAACTGGCATATCTTTTAAGAATATTCTAAATATTAAGTTTTTCAAGCACACGTAATGCTGGCATCATAAATGAGTGTATTTTGTACAGAAGTAAATTTTTTTATAATTGAACTGCGTATACTATATAAGTAGTTAAAAGAGTTCCTTTTTAATTAGGAATAGAATTGTTTAGTAAACAAATAAGCTATACAAAAAGGCAGTGTCTTCATTCTATGAAATTCTACTTTTAAGAGTAGAAAAATTATAAGTTCTCAGTCAATATTTTATCAGAATATGTTTATAAGCATAGATGCTGAAATTTGGGATAAAATAAAAATTGTTTAAAACTGATGATCTGCTAACTGTTTTTTTACTTTTCAATCTATACGGTTATATTTAGTGATGATAAACCCTTTTAGTAAAGGTACTTTAGTAAATATGTTGAGATAGTGTTATTTTGGTTAGAGATAATATAAGTAAAAATTGAAACTAAGTTTACTATCTTTACAGAATCTTAGGAGTGTCTTGTTTGCCCTTTTAGGATTTGATTTGAAAATCTCAAAATAGAGGAGAGCATAGTGAATGCTGATGAAATAAAAAAACTTGATAGTTATTTTAAAAACATATTCCAAAATTCAGCATTGCAAGTAAAAGCACGGCCTAAAAAGGATGATTCTTGTGAGCTTTATATTGGAAATGAGTTTCTAGGTGTTATCTATCGTGATGAAGATGAGGACGAATTGTCTTACAATTTCTCAATGGCTATATTGGATATTGATTTATGAAATCGATTCGTTATGAGTAATTAAGTTAATTTTTTCAATTTAATAAGGTCATATGAGCCTTAATGTTTTAAAGCTTGTATACTCGTTTCGTGCGATAATAAGATGATCATGGATAGTAATTCCTAGTGCGTTTGCCGCATCTTTTAACATATGTGTCATTGTTATATCTGCTTTAGAAGGCTTTGCGTCACCAGAAGGATGATTGTGTACTAAGATAAGGCTTGATGCGGATAATTCCAAAGCGCGAGAAATAACTTCACGCGGATAGACAGGAGTGTGATCGATGGTTCCAGTTTGTTGCACTTCATCAGCAAGCAAGCCATTTTTTTTGTCAAGAAATAAAATACGAAATTGTTCGCGTGTCTCATGAGCCATAACGGCTTTACAGTAAGCCAATACTTTATCCCATGATGAAAAAATATCACGTTTAAATAATTCTGCACGAGCAAGGCGTCCGGCAACATCTGAAATAATTTTTAAATCAATCGCAGTGGCTGGTCCACATCCTTGAACCTCTTGCAGTCGGTGAATATCAGCACCCAATACGTCTGCTAATGAACCAAAACGCGCTATTAAGTTTTTAGCTATTGGTTTTGTGTTTGCGCGAGGAATCGTGCGGAAAAGTAATAATTCAAGATATTCATAATCTTCAATTGCATTTCCTTTGGACTTTAAATAGCGCTTACGGAGACGTTCACGATGCCCTTGGTAATGCTTATCTGTCTGTGCATTCTTTTGTAGCTTTTTTGTTTTTATTTCTGATATTGGACTAAGTGATGAGTCTGATATCAATGCGAGATAATCATTTTTGGTGTCTTCCTTTTTATTTATTTTTTTAGCCATGATATTTCTACATTTATTTAGGTGCTTGAGCTTGGAATATAAAAAATATTTTTAGGAGATTGCGTAAAAATTTCACATCCTTCACTTGTTACACCAAGCGTGTGCTCATACTGTGCAGTAAGAGATCTATCACGTGTAACAGCAGTCCAACCATCAGATAAAATCTTAACTTGTGGTTTCCCAAGGTTGATCATTGGTTCAATTGTAAACATCATACCTTGTTTTAGTTCTATTCCTTCTCCAGGATTTCCATAGTGGAGAATATTGGGTGCATCATGAAAAAGCTGACCAATTCCATGTCCACAAAAATCTCTTACAACTGAGCACCGTTCAGATTCTGCATAATATTGAATGGCTGCCCCAATATCACCTGTAGTTGCACCGGGTTTGACTACGGAGATTCCTCTCATGAGACTTTCATGTGTTATTTTTAGCAAACGTTCCGCGGCACGTCTGACTCTTCCAACAGGATACATACGACTTGAATCTCCATGCCAGCCATCGAGAATAAAGGTCACATCAACATTGATAATATCGCCTTCTTGTAAGGTTCTTTTATTGGGAATACCATGACACACAACATGATTGATGGATGTACAGCACGAATGACCATATCCATGGTAATTTAAGTCTGCAGGAAGAACACCTTTTTGGGCACCAAAAATAAAGACAAAATCATCAATTTCTTGGGTAGTAACGCCAGGCTTAATAACATCTATAAGTGCATCAAGGCATTCCGCAGCAATACGACCAACTTCACGCATTTTAGCGAAAGCATACTCATCAAAAATGCGAATTTGTCCATTAAATTTTAAGGGTATTTTATTATATTCAATATAGTCAGTCATTACTTTTTCTGTTTTCTATTTTCACTCGGTGGATCGGAAAAATACCTTCTACACTTACGTGGCATTTTACGGCATAAAATTCTACCCCTGATTTTAAAGCTAAATCAACTTTGCGTCCATAGATTGGATCAAGGTCACGGCAAATTGTAAAAGATGAGCAATCTTCTCGTTGAATGACATAAAGCATAGCGGCCCGTTTCCCTTGTTGTACAATTTTTATAAGTTCTTCAAGATGACGTGTACCACGTTTTGTAAAGGTATCAGGAAATTCTGCTAGTCCTTTCTGGCGAATAAAATGCACATTTTTGACTTCTAAATAACAGTCAGGGAGGGTGGCATCACATAGAAGAAAGTCAATCCGTGATTGCGTCCCATAACATTGTTCTTTCAAAATTGTTTTGTATGTGCTTAATTCCGGTAATAGCCCATTTTGAATTGCTTCTAGTGCAAGTTTATTTGGTAAAGTTGTATTGATACCAACCAAAGTATTTTCTGTCTCGACGATTTCTAATTGATATGCATATTTTCGTTTGGAACTGTTATGATATGAAAGCCAAATATTGGAGTTTGGGGTTGTTAAACCAAGCATCGAGCCTGTATTCGGAACAGATACAGTGAGGATGTGTTTATCATCCCACTTAACATCCGCGAGAAAACGTTTATAACGACGGATAAGTTTTGCAGGAAAAAGTTTGGGAATAAAGAGCATCTTGCTTTTTTATTAAAGTGTAATTTTATAATTCAATTCATATTATGATTTATAAATGTTATAATATATTAAATGATGCACATTTAAGGTTAAGGTAACCTAACATAATCACCTTAAAACCAAAGGTTGTTTTCGTTTTTACAATTCATTGTTAATCCTTTTCATCATAAACTTTGTATACAAAAATAATATTAACCGCAATTTGTTTAGTGAGAAAACTATTTATTAGAATATTTTCTGAAAATGGTTGTATTTAAAAAATCAACTATAAGAGGCATATATAGAGAGAATTAGGTAGGATTGATGGCTGGAACTAATAAGAACCGTAAAAATTTAACAGATGGTCCGATTATTATTTTAGTCGAACCGCAACTGCCTGAAAATATTGGTATGGTAGCAAGGGCAATGGCGAATTTTGGGCTCTCTAAGCTTCGATTAATCAAACCTCGAGAAGAGTTTCCAAGTGAAAAAGCCATAGCTGCAGCAAGTAAAGCAGATCATGTCATTAACGATGCAGTAATTTTTGATACATTACGTAACGCAATTGCAGATTTGCACTATGTTTTTGCAACGACAGCACGTGAAAGATGTGGTTTTAAAACGGTAAGAAGTGCTGTAGAAGCCGCGGGGATCTTACGTCAGCGTGAAAATATCGGGCATAGGACGGGTATCGTCTTTGGAAGAGAAAGGTGGGGACTGGTAAATGATGAAATCAGTCTTGTTGATGAAATCATTACTTTTCCGGTAAATCCCGCTTTTGCATCACTTAATATCGCACAAGCAGTTTTGCTTATATCTTATGAATGGATGAAGTCAGGTTTGGAAGACGTGAGTGATACTGCTTTTCGTGCAGTAGAGCTTGAGCCAGCTAATAAAGCAACGTTTCATGGTTTTTTATCTCAATTAGAAGAAGCTTTGGATATACGTGGATATTTTAGACCTCAAGAACGCAAAGAAGTGATGCTTTCGAATCTGCGCTCTGTTTTTACACGTGCTCATTTTAGTGAATCTGAAGTTCACTTGCTACGGGGGATTATATCTTCACTAGAGCATTTTTCGCCCAAGTTTCCACGAGGAAGTGGTGCACCCGTAAATCGTAATTGTAAAAAACTAAAAACAAGTGTGCAAACTGATGGATGAACGGCCTATTCTTTTTTTGATAGTGGTATTGGCGGTTTAACAGTATTAAGGGAAGTACGTTTTCTTATCTCCGAAACACAATTTATTTATGTTGCGGACGATGCAGGATTTCCTTATGGCAATTGGGAAGGAAATGTCTTAAAAAAACACATTTTAAAAGTTTTTACAAATCTTTTAACACTCTATAATCCCATCTTATGTGTGGTCGCTTGTAATACTGTTTCTACATTAATGATAACAGATTTACGAAAACAATTTCCCCATATTCTTTTTGTTGGAACAGTTCCTGCGATTAAATTAGCAGCTGAACAAACAAAATCTGGTTTTATTTCAGTATTAGCTACTCCTGGAACAGTGAAATGTGCCTATACACATGAATTAATCAATACTTTTGCTAATCAATGCCATGTTCAGCTTGTTGGAAGTAAAAAGCTTGCTGGTTTTGCTGAAGATTATTTACGTGGAAAATCTATCAATTTAAAAGAATTACGTGATGAAATTCTTCCGTGCTTCATTGAAAAAAATGGTAAATATACCGATATCATTGTGCTGGCTTGTACACATTATCCTTTTTTGATTGATTTCTTTCGTGAACAAGCTTTATGGCCTGTTAAATGGATTGATCCAGCAAATGCTGTAGCTAAATACACAAGATCATTATTACCTGAAAGAATGCATCACCAAAATAAAAAAAAGCATAGTAAAGATTTTGCGTTGTTTACATCGCAAAATATCACTTCTTCAACGAAGCATTTGTTAAAAAGGTTTGGCTTAAATATTGTGAAAAGAATTGACTTTTTGGTATGAGATCAATAAAATTATCCCAGCTATTTTTTTGAAACAATAGTGTTAATTGACGTGTCCCGTGGATAACTTTGTATATTATATAAAGTATCCTGTCAGTCTTTGTGTTTAAAGGCAGAGGAGGGCGCGTTTCCTTGGGGCCTGATAAGGCCTTGTATTTTATTTTTAGGGAAATGCGATGAGTAAACGCGAAACAACAAAATATAAAATTGACCGCCGTATGGGAGAAAATATTTGGGGTCGTCCTAAATCTCCTGTTAACCGTCGTGATTATGGCCCAGGTCAGCACGGCCAACGCCGTAAAGGAAAACTTTCTGATTATGGTGTGCAATTGCGTGCCAAGCAGAAACTGAAAGGTTTTTACGGTGATATTTCAGAAAAACAATTTCGTAAAACTTATGCAGAAGCTTCTCGTCGGCGTGGTGATACCGGTGAAAATCTTATAGGTCTTTTAGAATCGCGTTTGGATGCGATCGTTTATCGTTCAAAATTTGTACCTACAATTTTTGCTTCTCGTCAATTTATCAATCATGGTCATGTTAATGTAAATGGTCGGCGCACAAATATTCAATCGTATCGCTGTAAACCAGGTGACGT
Source organism: Bartonella birtlesii IBS 325 (assembly GCF_000273375.1). Lineage (NCBI taxonomy): Bacteria > Pseudomonadati > Pseudomonadota > Alphaproteobacteria > Hyphomicrobiales > Bartonellaceae > Bartonella > Bartonella birtlesii. The sequence continues at coordinate 1,336,861 of NZ_CM001557.1, read as the reverse complement.
TATTGAGGTTCGGGAAAAATCAAAGCAGCTTGTTTTAGTTTTGGAGTCTGTGCAATTAGCAGAGCGTGATGTACCTGAATATATTGAAGCGGATCATAATCAGATGAAAGCAATATTTACGCGTATTCCTGCTTTTGCAGATGTTCCGTATGCTGTGCAAATGGAACCCAATTTGGTGGTTGAGTTTTATTCTCGGTAAATGTTTTAAGGGGATATTACTCTCTCTGTTTTTCACATGCTCAAAAATATTATGGCTTTATAGTCTTTGAAATTGTTGAGCAGTTTTATGGGTGGTGCTGTATAAAGTTTGTTATTATGATTTATAGCAGTATAACTTGTATAGCTCCATTCCTTTTTTACACACCTCATTTCATACGCAAATGAGTATAAGTTTGAGCTGTGCTGCACTCTATATCTGTTGTTACATTGATCACTCTTTCAGAGTAAGGTGTTTATTGTGTAAAATTATGGCATCATGGGTAATGTTTCAGTCGAATATCAGGAAATGGAAGAGAATATAGAGAAAAATGGCCTTTTGGCGAAAGAAACTGATGATTGTCATCCAATATTTCGGATTGCTCCATCAACGATAGAGTTTAATAAATTACGTAAACGACTTTTGCGTCATATACGGCAGGCATTTGATGATTTTTCCATGCTCTCTTCAGGAAAAAAATGGCTTGTTGCTTTATCGGGTGGAAAGGATTCTTATGGTTTACTAGCGCTTCTTCTGGATTTAAAATGGCGTGGGCTTTTACCTGTTGAAATTTTGGCCTGTAATCTTAATCAAGGACAGCCGGGGTTTCCTGAACACATTCTTCCAAACTTTTTAAACTTTTATCAAATTCCATATCGTATTGAATATCAGGATACTTATTCCATTGTTACAGATAAATTGGTGCATACGCAAACATATTGCTCTCTTTGTTCTCGGTTGCGACGTGGCAATTTATATCGTGTTGCACGTGAAGAAAAATGTTCGGCACTAGTTCTTGGACATCACCGTGATGATGTTTTGGAAACATTTTTTATGAATTTGTTTCATGGAGGCCGATTAGCAGCTATGCCTGGAAAGTTGATAAATGACGAGGGAGATCTTTTTGTTTTGCGCCCTCTTGTTTATGCTGCTGAGGAAGATATGGAAAAATTTTCTCAAGCAATGAAATTTCCTATTATTCCTTGCAATCTTTGTGGTAGTCAGGATGGTTTACAACGCAACATAATGAAAGAAATGCTAAGTGATATCGAAAAAAGAATGCCTGGACGTAAAGACACTATGATTCGCGCTTTAACAAATATTCGTCCAAGTCATTTGCTCGATAAAAATTTTTTTGATTTTAAAAACTTATTATAAAGCTTAATTGTTGAGTACAATCAGTCTAAACTTTATATTCAGATTGCAGTACCATAAAGATCATAGGCATCAGATTGTTCGATTTTAACGGTGGCAAATTCACCAACACGTAATGGTCGCCGTGACGATATATATACAGCGCCATCTATTTCTGGAGCATCGTATTGGCTGCGGCCTTTAGCCTTTTTTCCTTGACTTTCATCAATCAATACTTGGAGTCTTTTTCCGATTTTTTTCTTTAAAAGAAGAGCTGAAATCTTTTGTTGTTTTGCCATAAAGCGATGCCAGCGGCTTTCTTTTACTTCTTCAGAAATATTTTCTAATCCCAAATTATTTGCAGCAGCACCTTTTACTTCTTCATATTTAAAACAACCAGCACGTTCAATTTTTGTTTCTTCTAACCATTCAAGGAGTATATTAAAATCTTCATGAGTTTCACCTGGAAAACCAACAATAAATGTTGATCGTAAGGCAAGATCTGGACAAATTGTTCTCCATTTTTCAATTCTACGGTTTGTTTTTTCCATAAGAGCAGGACGTTTCATGTTACGTAAAACAATTGGTGAGGCATGTTGAAAAGGAATATCCAGATAGGGAAGAATTTTTTTTGCAGCCATAAGTTCAATAACTTCGTCAACATGAGGATAAGGATAGACGTAATGCATGCGTACCCAAATGCCCATATCACCTAATTCGCGACAAAGATCAAAAAATTTTGTTCTTACTGTGCGGTCTTTCCAAGGGCTTTCGAGATGTTTAATATCAATACCATAAGCACTTGTGTCTTGTGAGATAACCAAAAGTTCTTTTACACCGGCTTGTACGAGTTTTTCAGCTTCGTGAAGGACATCATTGATAGGACGTGAAATAAGACTACCACGTAGAGTAGGGATAATACAAAAACTACATTTATTAGAACACCCTTCAGAAATTTTTAAATAGGCATAATGGCGAGGAGTTAAACGAATACCTTGTGGGGGAACTAAATCAATAAAGGGACTATGAGCTGGGGGAATCGCTGCATGAACAGCTTCTATAACACTTTCATAAGCTTGTGGTCCTGTAATAGCTAATACATGAGGATGTGTTTGAAGGATAACATCGGGATCCGCACCAAGACACCCGGTTACAATAACTTTTCCATTTTCTTTGAGGGCTTCATCAATATTGGCTAATGATTCATTTCTAGCTGAATTAAGAAAACCACAAGTATTCACAATCACAAGATCAGCTCCTTGATTCTTACGTGAGATTTCATAACCTTCAGATCGGAGCTTTGTAATAATTCGCTCAGAATCTACCAGTGCTTTTGGGCATCCAAGAGAGATGAAACTAATACGAGGTGCTGCCATGATAAATTCTGCAACTTTTTGATGATTAAACTTTTATTTGCTGTTTTTACTTAATTGAAAGTAAAAAATACTCTTTTCGATACATATGCAATAGAATTTACTACAAATTTGTTTTTTTCTTACTAAATATTTTATGCATACATATGTTTTATCATTAAATGTGGCATAATACGAACAAAAATACTAAATAATTTTTTACTCAACGTATCAATAGGCTGAATAAACTTTTTTAATTTTCAATATTTTCGGATAAGTCCAATCAGTTTACCTTGTATTTGTATACGCTCAGATCCATATATCCGCGTTTCATAATGAGGGTTTGCTGCCTCTAAGGCAATGAAAGCTCCTTTACGTCGATAACGTTTTAAAGCTACTTCTTTGTTATCAATGAATACGATAACAATTTCACCTGATATTGCTGTTTTTTGACGTTTGACAATTATAATATCCTTATCAATAATACCAGCTTCAATCATAGAATCATCTCTGACCTCTAATGCATAATGTTCGCCAGAATTAATCATATCTTGTGGTAAAGAAAGCGTGTCTGTTTGTTGCAATATAGCGAAAATAGGCATATTTGTAGCAATGCGGCCCATAATAGGAATAGTAACATTTTTTGTTTTTTTTCCTCAAAATTATCAAGATCACCAAAATTTTTTGATATTTTTCTTTTATTATTCTCTATCATATCGGGAGAAATCTTGCGCGCTAAAGAAAGATTAAATGTTATTTTATCGGGTAATCGCAGCACTTCTATTGCACGGGCACGATTTGGCAAACGACGTATAAAACCTCGCTGTTCTAAGGCTATCATGAGCTTATGAATGCCAGACTTTGAAGAAAGCTCTAATGCAATTTTCATTTCATCAAAGGAAGGAGGAATACCAGTTGCTTTCATATGATTATGAATGAACAACAGTAGTTCATATTGTTTACATGTTAGCATTCAATATTCCCATTAAAAGAACAAAAAATGACAATAAGATAAAATAAAGATATTTTGTTTATCTTTATTTTATAATGTTTTAATAAGTTAATAATTTTTATTTATATTAATTATATATCATAATATAGATTTTCTTGTCCTATATTAAATTATTTCTACTATATTGAGTACCGTGTATAAATGTTACACGTAAGAAATAAGATTTTAAAACATGTCTCTCGTCATAAGACGTATTAAAATTAAAATAAATTATATAACCTGTTGAGAATAAGATATTCTCAGCTCTTCTTATAATTTTCGAATATTCATTCGTTCATGTTTTAAAAGTTATAATGCATTTGATATCTAATTTCTTTTTTTTATTCGAATTTAAAAATGGAAACAGGATTGTATCCACAATGATGATACAGGAGAAAATCAGAAAAGTATTGATAACTAAACCGAATAATAATATTTTTTTCAAAAGGTGTTGACCAAATGAAAAGTCAACCGTATGTTCCACTTAATTTCTACATAGCAAAATAGCTTTTGTGGGAGCGCGTAGCTCAGCTGGTAGAGCAACTGACTTTTAATCAGTAGGTCCAGGGTTCGAATCCCTGCGCGCTCACCAATTATCAATAAAATCAATAGTTTATATAAAAATTCAGGGAATTTTGCTTCTTTTCTGTTTATCCAAAAGCTTTTTATTACTTCCACTAAGCGTTTCTGATTAAAGTCATACCATGAGAATATAATCGTTTTCTATCAGCATTTTTTCATAATCAGAATGACTGCCCATTCAGTAATTGATTTCTTTTTTTATTCACTCGTCTTCTCTATGACAGATGCATTTCTTTTTTGTAGAAATATAAAAATATTAACGATATATTAATTTCTTGATAAATAGTTAATTTTAGGGCTATTATAGGTGCGCGAGGGGAATCATCAAAAAAATGTGAATTTCTCTATCGTATACAGAAGGTGCGATGTGATTTTTTGCAGTAAATATTCAATTAGAAATAAGCGGGCAGACAAATGCTTTTTAATAGCAAAAAAAATTTACTTCCATTCTTAATTTAACATTTCAATTTCTTTCTGTACTCGCTGTGTCCCAGTTATTAGTGTCTTGCTGTGCAAGCCAAACAGCACATTTTGTTATAAAAAGTTTTTATAATAGTAAAGCGACTGATACAAAAACTGCTGTCCTTTCTAAAAAAAAATTAAGTGAGCAAAATCAATCAAAAGAAAAGAAAAAAAATGGGCGAGCTGTTGTCGGTAAACCTTATCAAATAAAAGGGAAGTGGTATTATCCCCAAAATGATCCAACTTATCAAAGTGTTGGAGAAGCATCATGGTATGGTTCAGATTTTCATGGGCGTTTGACCGCGAACGGTGAGGTTTATGATATGAATCTTTTGACTGCCGCTCATCCCACAATGCCATTACCTAGCTATGCTCGTGTTACGAATTTAAAAAATGGTTCTTCACTCATTGTTAGAGTAAACGATCGTGGTCCTTTTATGAAAGATAGAATCATTGATTTATCAAAACAAGCTGCGGAAATACTTGGTTATGCAAATGCAGGTGTAGCAAATGTTAAAGTAGAATATATTTCTGAAGCACCTGTTGGTTATTATGATGGTGCCTATTTAATGGCTTCTTACACATCAGGGAATAATACATCCCCCTCACTCGCCTTGGCAGGTATTTCGAAAGAAAAAGAAAATATCATGCTAAAGAGATTTACTACAAATAGTCAAGAACGATCAACTGAGTCTGTTATTGCTCGGAAACATTCTTATAAAACTCCTTCAATAGAATTGCCAAAAAATGGGCCGATTTTGCTTAATAAGCCGACATTATTTAAGCAAGTTGCTTTATTGAATAAGCTAACTAAAAAAATAACAATTAACTGATTACAGTTATCTCAAGATAAAGTAATATTTATGCCTGATCATCTATAAATTAAAGATTATAGATGATCAGAGCTTGCCAATATGATAAGATCTTCATTACCAATAAAAAGTGAGATTATTTCTTATTTTGAACTTTACTTACCGTTAAAACGTGAGAAATAGATCCCATACGAGAGATGAAAGAGAAAGTATATTGATTTATTTTGATGATACTGATCAAAATAGGAACCTGCTTTGATTTCATGGTATGATTCTTAATTCTGTAAAAAACAACTCTTTTCTTGTATAGGAAGATTCTTTATGCTGATCTCCAAATATGGGAGAAATGGCTATGCACGCAGCATTAAGGGTTTTATTCACCTTCGTTTGGATGTTGACCTTAAGCGAGTGGGGTAGAGCACAAGATTTGCAAAATTCTGCATCACAATTGTTGTTACTTGATAATGACACAGATACAATACTTTTTGAAAAACAAAGTGATATTACTTTTTTTCCGGCCTCATTAACAAAATTAATGACAGCTGAAGTCATATTTCATCAATTAAAAGAAGGTTTATTAAGCAGCACACAAAAGTTCAAGGTTAGTGAAAATGCTTGGCACAAAGGTGGAGCACCTTCTGGCACCACCACTATGTTTGCAAAAGTAAAAACAGAAATTAGTGTTTTTGATCTTTTGCGTGGTTTAATTATTGTTAATGGAAATGATGCAGCGATTATCCTTGCTGAGGGCATAGCCGGAAGTGAGGCTAATTTTGCAAAACTGATGAATCAGAGAGCCAAAACACTCGGATTATCGCATAGTCATTTTGTTAATGCGACGGGGCTTCCTGAAGCGGGACAATTTGTAACATTGCGTGATATGATTATATTAGCGCGTCATATTGTTCATGAATATCCTGATTATTATACGCTTTATAGCGAGCCTCATTTTACTTGGAATAATATTTTTCAACGTAACAAAAACCCTCTTATTTCTAAAAAAATTGATGTAGAAGGATTTGCTTTTGGTTACAGCAAAGATAAGGGCTTTTCAATGATTGTTTCTGTTTATAAAAAGCATCGGCGTCTTTTTTTAGCAGTAAATGGTTTGCAAGATGGTAAAGGACATACAGAAGAGATAGAACGCATCCTTCAATGGGGAATGACAGCTTTTGATCTTAAAACGATTTTTAGACAAGGAGAAACTGTTGGCCATGCTTCTGTTTATGGTGGGATAAAAAATTCTGTTTCTGTTATTGTTCAAGAGCCTATAAATCTCATGCTTTCGAATGAAAAAAAAATGAATGTTAAAGCAAAAATTAAATATCATGGTCCTTTGAAAGCTCCTATCGTTTTAGGGCAACCAGTTGGTGTTATACAAATTTTAGAAGATAAAAAGATTCTTCTCGAAAAAACAGTTCTTGCTGGAAACAATGTTCAGGAAGGCGGTTTTTTTATAAAGGTAAAAAACGCACTCTATGAAATAACAATTGGCTGGTTACGAAAATATTTATAGTGTGTGCTCAATAAGGGTTGAGGTTTATACGTGTCAGGTTATTTTATTACGTTTGAAGGAGGGGAGGGAGCAGGAAAAACAACACAAATTTCTTTGCTTAACCAATATCTCTCTTGCAAAGGCTACGATGTTATTACAACGCGAGAACCCGGTGGAACAGAAGGGGCTGAGGCAATACGCTATATTTTGTTATCAGGTCAAGCACAACAATATGGGTCGTTAGTTGAAGCGGTCTTATTTACAGCTGCACGTGCTGACCATGTTAGCGAAATTATTATACCAGCGTTACAAAAAGGCAAAGTTGTTTTATGTGATCGCTTTATTGATTCTACACGAGTTTATCAAGGACTTAATGATGCAGTGGATTCTTCTATTCTTACTATTTTAGAATCTATTGCTCTCAATGAGATAATACCTCATCTGACATTTTTATTAGATATACCAGCAACATATGGTATGGAACGCGCAAAAGTACGAAGAAAAAAAACAGAAACAATTGATTATTTTGAGAAAGATAATTTAAAGATTCAAGAGCAAAGGCGCCAAGCTTTTTTGCAATTAGCAAAACAGGAGCCTGGTAGGTTCCAAGTGATTGATGCTACAGCTGCAGTAGAAATCATTGCACAAAAAATAAAAGATATTTGTCATCAACTATTGTTGGATCAACCCTATGAGTGATGTAAATATTCTACATAAATATGATGATATTGATACGGTTTTATCACCTTCACAGAATAATGTGATCTTTGGCCATGAGGATGCTCGTCGTTTTTTTGCGCATATGCTTGAAGAAGGGCGTTTACATCATGCCTTATTATTTGAAGGGAAACATGGAATTGGAAAGGCTACATTGGCATTTCATCTCGCTTGGAATATTTTAAGCTCTCAAAGGGGTCATTTTTTTCAACCGGAGCGTAACTCTATTACATGGCACAAAATTATGCAAGGCTGTCATCCTGGTCTGTTGCATATTTCACGACGTTTTGATTTTAAAACACGAAAATTCAAAACAGGTATACTTATTGACGATATCCGCGATGTGATGCATTTTTTAAACCAAACATCGCAAGATAATGGATGGCGTATTGTTATTATTGATCCTGCAGAAGATATGAATAGAAGCTCGGCTAATGCAATTCTTAAAATGCTTGAAGAACCTCCTACAAAGACTTTATTCATCATTATTACGCACTCTTCGGGAAAGTTACTCTCAACAATTCGTTCACGATGTCAACAGATTTCCTTGCGGCCATTATATGATAATGAGATGAAAAAAGTCATTAGACATATTTTTTCAAATCAGGATTTACCTGATGAAGAAACTATTGAAATGATTATTAAGAAATCCAAAGGAAGTCCTCGAAAAGCTGCTTTACTTATGTGCCATGGTGGTTTTGAAATTATTAAAACCATTGATACTCTTTTAGAGCAGTCTGTTTGTAATCTTTCTGTTGTACACGCTCTTGCACAAACACTTTCATCTCTTTCTTCTATGCTCCAGTTTCAACAATTTTGTGATGAAATTCTTGATAAAATTCAAAAAAAAGCTATCCTATTTGCTGAAAGAGAAGAGGTTGCTCTCTCAAAGAAATGTGCGCAAGCGTGGCAGGAGATCGATCAAGAGATAGGAGAAATGCAATTATTTAATCTTGATAAGAAGCAGTTTATTATTAATTTGCTTTTAAAAGTCCATAAGATCATTCACAATGGGTGAGTTTTTTCCGTGACAATGTGATTAACAGACGTTATGTCAGTGTATTTTTTATTGCATTTCACAATGAGTATGACATGCGTGACACATATTACATAACAACTCCAATTTTTTATCCTAATGGCACTCCACATATTGGGCATGCCTATAGTGCGATTACAAGCGATGTTTTGGCCCGTTTTCAACGATTAGATGGGAAAAATGTATTTTTTCTTTCTGGTACGGATGAGCACGGTTTAAAGATGCAACAAACAGCAGCAGCGTTGAACATGACAGCTCAGCAACTTGCAGATCGTAATAGCGCTGTATTTAAAAAAATGCTTGCAGTTTTAAATTGTTCTAATGATGATTTTATCCGCACAACAGAAGAGCGCCACTATAAAGCCTGTCAAGAAATTTGGAAGAGAATGGAAGCGAATGGTCGATATTTATCTTGGTCGTTATACTGGTTGGTATTCGGTTCGCCAAGAAGCATATTATGAAGAGGAAGATACTGAAGTTGGAGAAGACAATATTCGCCGCGAAAAAGAGTTAGGCTCTCCTGTTGAATGGAATGAAGAGGAAAGTTATTTCTTTAAGCTTTCACGTTATGAAAAAGTTCTTCTTGAACATTATAAAAAAAATCCTGATTTTGTTTCTCCCATTGAGCGGCGTAACGAAGTCATCAGTTTTATCAAATCAGGTTTAAAAGATATTTCTATTTCGCGAGCAAATTTTAGTTGGGGTATCGCTGTTCCAAATAATTCAAAGCATGTGATGTATGTTTGGGTCGATGCGCTTACAAACTATCTATCAGCTATTGGTTTTTTTGATAAAAATTCAAATAAACGTGATTTTTGGCCTGCAAATATACATATTATTGGTAAAGATATTCTTCGTTTTCATGGAGTCTATTGGCCAGCATTTTTAATGTCTGCTGGCATTGAATTGCCTAAGCATGTTTTTGCGCATGGTTTTTTACTCAATCGCGGGGCAAAAATGTCAAAATCCATTGGAAATGTTGTTGATCCTTTTGAAATGATTGATCATTATGGTCTTGATCAGTTTCGTTATTTTTTACTTCGTGAAGTGCCATTTGGACAAGATGGTAGTTATAGTCATGATGGTTTTGTGAATCGTATTAATGCAGATCTTGCTAATGATCTTGGAAATTTAGCACAGCGCTCTTTATCTATGATTGCCAAAAATTGTCGTGCAAAAATTCCCCAACCGGCAACATTTTTAGTCCAAGATGAACAGCTTTTAGAGCAATCTCTTCAAACGCTTTCACTTATGCGCCAAGCCATGTCTTCTCATGGAATACATTTAGCACTTTCAGCTATTTTTTCACTCATAGCCGATGCTAATCGCTATTTTGCTAACGAACAACCTTGGAGCTTACGAAAAAACAATCCAGAAAGATTTTCCACAGTTCTGTACATAACTGTAGAAATTTTACGGCGCATAGGAATTATGCTCTTACCTTTCATACCACAATCAGCAACCAAGCTTCTCGATAGCCTTGCGATTGCTGAAGACAAGAGGTTATTGTACCATATAAGCCATGAAAAAATTCAAGAAAGTCTTGATCTTCCGCCTCCGGAACCAATCTTTCCTCGTTATGTCTTAAAGAAAAATGAGATAAATTATGCTGATTGATACACATTGCCATCTTGATTTTGAAGATTTTTCACAAGATTTGGATGGTGTAATCCAACGTGCTTTAGATGTTGATGTTGAACGTATGATAACAATTTCTACGTATGTTCGTAAATTAGATAAGCTTTTAGCAATTGCACAAGCCTATGACCAAGTATTTTGTTCCGTTGGTACGCATCCCAATCATGCTCATGAAGAACAAAATATTACAGCTAAAGAGCTTATTCACCTCTCAAAGCATCCTAAAGTTGTTGCCTTTGGGGAGGTCGGCTTTGATTATCATTATGATTATTCTTCACCAGCAGAACAAAAAAAGGTTTTTCAAGAACATATTATTGCGTCTCGAGAAACACAGCTCCCTCTTGTCATACATTCACGCAATGCTGATTCAGATATGGAAAAAATATTATGTGAGCAAATAAAAGAAGGTGCTTTTCCATTTGTACTTCATTGTTATTCATCTGGGATAAGACTTGCTCGTGCTGGCATTGAACTTGGTGGTTATATTTCTTTTTCAGGGATTTTGACTTTTAAAAATGCATTTGAAATTCGTGAGATAGCAAAAATTGTACCTCATGAGCATCTATTAGTAGAAACAGATGCGCCATTTTTAGCCCCTGTACCTCATCGAGGAAAAACAAATGAGCCATCTTTTGTGTGCTATACAGCAGCTATCTTGGCTGAAACGATTGGTTTAAGCATGGAAGAGGTCACTCAAATTACAACGCGTAATGCTTTTCGTTTGTTTAGCAAAATGGAATAAGGCAAAAGGTATGTCTGATCGATACCGATTCACAATATTAGGCTGTGGTCCTTCTCCAGGAGTTCCTCGCCCTAATGGTGACTGGGGAGCTTGTGATCCAAACAATCCTAAAAATGAACGCTACAGAAGCTCTTTGTTAATTGAACGCATTAAACCATCAGAAAAAAAAACAACAGTGGTTATTGACACTGGTCCAGATTTTAGATCACAAATGATCAATGCTCACGTAAACCATCTTGATGCTGCACTTTATACGCATTCTCATGCAGATCATATTCACGGTATTGATGATTTACGCAGTTATGCGCTTGCACAAAAATGTTTAATTGATATCTATGCGGATATATTCACGTTAAAGCATTTAAAAAGTGCTTTCGGATATTGTTTTCAAACGCCAAAAGGTTCCTCTTATTCACCTATTTTAAAAGCACATCTCATCAATGAGGATAGTCAATTCGTCATTCAAGGGCAGGGTGGAGCAATAACTGTCAATACACATTTACAATGTCACGGTAATATTCATTCTTTAGGTTTTCGTATTGGTAATGTTGCTTACTGTACAGATGTGAGTAAATTTCCTGAAAAAACATTACCAAAACTTATGAATTTGGATGTTCTCATTATTGAAGCACTGCAATTTGAAAAGCATCCAAGCCATTTTTCCGTTGATCAAGCATTACAATGGATAAAATATTTACAGCCAAAACAAGCAATCCTTACACATATGGATAGATCTCTTGATTACAATAAAGTAGTAAATTATGTTCCACCACATGTTAAGCCTGCATATCAAGGACTTATTTTTGAAACAGATGTACAAGTTTCACAATCAAATATTTTTTGTTGACTAAAAACTTCTCTAAAATTCTTATCTTTTCTTTATACTCTTTTTGCAGTAATAATGAGGTTTTTATGTCTAAATAAAGGTTTTTTTATGTATAAATATTTAAAATGGGGAATATGTACTGTGATTTTGGCAATTTCTTTGTCAGCATGTGGAGGACGCTCAGAAAAAAATATTTCTGTTACAACATTACATGATGGAACAATGAGTTGTGCCGATATTCAACGAGAATTTTACGCTAATAAACGCCAGATTAATGATACAATGGCAGAGCGCCATAAAGCAAGAAACAAAAACGTAGCTTTAGCGGCAGCAGGTGTTGTATTTTTACCTGCTTTATTTTTTATGGATGTAAAATCACATGAAAGCAATGAAATTTCAGCTTTAAATAACCGTAATGCTGTTTTGAGTGATCTTGCACGTATAAAACGTTGTCAATTACCACAGTAACTTTTTTATTTAATTATTAGATTTTTTTTGGCTTTAAGTAGAATTACTTAAAGCCAGTTTTTTATATTATTCAAATAGATAAGTGCTTTAACAAACTTTTGCCATAATTTTGACTAAACATGGGAATGTGCGCCATAAATATGGCAAATATGTCTAAAGTAGGATTCATATATTTGTGATCTTTTTGTCGCATAATATATATTATGGAACTTTTTGAAGGATATATTAATATGATACCAGCATTTTGGGGAATGATAGCATCATTACTATGGATATTTTCAACAAAAGCTACTAGTCCTTGGGATTTATGGTGGGTACCGTTTTCTTAAGAAAATTTTGTGGCTCTTTTTAAAATTAACGATCGGGCCAGCCATTCTGGCCCGAAAATTTCAATTTTGATAGTCTTTTTATTTTTCTTTAATATGATTTCTTTTTTAAAAAAATCATTATAATTCGTAGTACTATGAAAATTAAAAATAGTATTGCATGAAATAATGGTAAAAAAAGTTGACCAATAGAGTCGAAATAATACATCGTTAATGTTTCCGCAAATACTGCAATGCACCATAAAACAATTCCCCATAGCGAATACATCCAGAGGCCGATCAGGGCGATAGGATAAACAATAGCCAACGTAGCTGATGCAAACTGCCAATGCCATGGCATAAGATCAAAACGCCACAAAACACCAGGCAATATGCCAACAAGACGTATCCAGTAAATAATACTTAGACCTAAGCAAATAAACGCTAAAAATCGTAAATAACATTTGTAAATTAAATTGATTTTTGAAATTTGTTTTTGAAGATTGTTTTTCAAAATAATAATTCTTTTTCAACAGGTTGGAAGTAAATATCTATCATTTCATCTGTCACATTTGAAAGTTTATTTGGCTGCCATTTTGGTGTTTTATCCTTATCAATTAACATTGCACGTATTCCTTCATAGAAGTCATGCGAATTAATCATATGATGTGCAATACGATTTTCCATTTTCATACACTCTTCTAAAGTTTTAGGTGGACTTTGTTTCATTTGTTTCCAGATGACTTTTAAACTTGTAGGAGAACGCGATAACAAAATATCATAACATTCTTTAGCAAATAAAATCCCTTCATTGCTCTTTTTATAAAGAAGTTCAAGACATTCCTCTAGCGTAGAGGTACCAAAACATGCGTTGATAATACAGCGTATTTCATGATTTGTTTCATAGTCTTTTGTAATTGCTCGTTCATCTAAAGCTAATTTAGGATTTCCTCGCTCAATAATAGCTTTTCTAATGGATACTAATTCAATTTCAGGAACCGCATGTGTTGCTAACCTTAAGTTTAAACAATCTCCCCATTTTATGTGTGCACCAGTCAATGCAAGATAAATACCAAAGTGATTGGGCAGAGATGGTAAAAAAAAGCTTGCCCCAACATCTGGAAAAAAACCAATAGCACCTTCTGGCATAGCAAAAAGTGTATTTTCTGTAACAACTCTATGTGAACCGTATAGAGAAATACCTACCCCTCCTCCCATCCAAATGCCATTCAAGAAAGAAATATAGGGTTTTGAAAAGCGTTTAATATGAGCATTTAAACGGTATTCATCACTAAAATATTGATAAGAAGAAGCTTTTTTTCCCATATGGTAGATTTCCACAACATCTCCACCGGCACAAAAAGCACGTCCCTCTCCTTCAACTAAGACACAAGAAACATCATCATCTGTTTCCCATGTGGCGAGTGCTTTTTTTAAAGCAAAAACCATGCGACCATTAAGAGCGTTTAATGCTGAAGGACGAGTAAGCTTTATAATACCAGCACGCCCTTTCTTTGTAAAAGAAATGTCATCACCTGCCCCAAAGTCAATTTGCATATTATCCCCGTTTTAAAATATTTAACCTTATTTTTTTATTGTATTTTTTGCTCCTAATTGGGGAAATATTTGCATGATAGCACCAATAGAATATATATAAATTCCTGTAATTGAAATCCCTATCTTAACCCAAGGTGGAGCATTTAGTTTGTAAAAAAATGCGACAACAGCAAAAGAACACCATAAGAGAAAAATTGGAAAATTAAGTTTACGCAAACGAATAACTCTTACTGGATGAATGAAATAAATTGGTAAAAAAGATATAATTGCTGATGAGGCAATTATAGTAAAAATAATCCACTCTCCTGGTTTGATAACAAAAAGCATAAAAATCATCATATTCCAAACTACGGGAAATCCTTTAAAAAAATTTTCTTTGGTTTTCATTCCAGTATCTGCATAATAAATAGCTGATGAAATAACAATGATAGCACTCAATACAAATGACAATCCTGAACTCATTAAACCACTTTGATAAAGTGCAAAAGCCGGAATTAAGACATAAGTGACATAATCAATAATATTATCCAAGAGCTCACCAGACCATGTTGGAAGTATATATTTAACATCGAGCTTGCGTGCAATTGGTCCATCGATACCATCAACAAGAAGTGCAAGGCCAAGCCAACAAAACATAGCTGTCCATTCTTTTTGGGATGCTGATATAAGAGAAAGAAAGGCTAAAAATGAACCAGAAGCTGTTAGTAAATGAACAGAAAAAGCCTTTGCTTGTGGCATCGTTACTTTCTTGTGGCGCAAGAGATCAGCATTTTTCTTGATTTTTTTTGTTAGCTTACGTCTCAAAGTTTTCTTACCCTCATTTCTAAAATTTTTATTCATATACCAATATGTTATTTATCTATGGCATGATTTTCATTATAAAAAAATCATAAAAAGGTTACTTTTTTATATCGCATTATTTATTACATACTATAATAGAATAGCTTCATATAATAAAAAGAGATTGTTCATCTGGAAAATGTTAAAATATGTGATAAATGGAGAAAGGCTCAGGTAATTGTGACATTTAAAAAAAACGGTCATAAAGATATTGCTGTTATTGGTGCAGGTCCGATCGGTATGTTAGCAGCGCTTTATCTTGCACATAAGAGCTATTCTGTTTATCTTATTGGTCCACCTGCTCATGCTGATGAATTACGAACCACTGCCCTTATGATGCCAGCAGTACGTACGCTTGAAAAACTTAATATGTGGAATATTCTTAAAAGGCATGCTGCAGCTTTATCCTTCATTAGAATCATAGATATCACATCTCGAATTGTGCGTGCTCCTAGTGTGAGTTTTTCTTCTGCTGAAATTGATGAGGAGGCTTTTGGTTATAATATCCCCAATGTAGAATTGAATAATGCTTTAGTTTCTTCTATTGCACATATGCCTAATATTATGAGACTTGCCTCTTCGGCGATTTTTTTTCAACAGCAAAACAATCATATATGTATTGCTCTTGCAGATGGTCGCATTATACAAGCATCTCTTGTTGTTGCTGCTGATGGCCGCCATTCTCTAGCGCGAAAAGCCGCAGGTATAAGAACTAGACGGTGGAATTATCCACAAAAAGCACTTGTTCTTAATTTTTCCCACGACCTTTCTCATCAAAATACATCAACTGAATTTCATACAGAACACGGTCCATTTACACAGGTTCCATTATTAGGAAAAAAATCTAGCCTCGTATGGGTCACTCATCCCTCTCGTGCTGAAGAATTATTAAATATGGAAGAAAAAGAAATTGCAAAAGTAATTGAAAACCAAATGCAATCAATGCTTGGAACATTAACATTAGAGACATCAATTCAAGCATGGCCACTTTCAGGACTTATCTCTCATTGTTTTGCTGCTAATCAAACGATTTTAGTGGGTGAAGCAGCCCATGTTTTCCCTCCTATTGGAGCACAGGGATTAAATTTAGGATTTCGTGATGTGCAAACTTTAATTGATATTTTACCTAAAAAAATATCTGATTTTCAGCCTAAAATGATTGTTGCAAATTATAATAAATACCGTCGATCTGACATATTAATCCGGAGTGGATTTGTTCATATGCTCCATTTTTCTTTACTTTCTAATATGTTGCCTATTCATGTTATGCGGAGTATGGGACTTGGATTATTACGTCATTGTTCACCATTACGTAATTTATTTATGCGAGAAGGAATGCATCCTGGTTACGGCTTCAAAGAAATTATGAAAATATTCCAAATAAAATTACCTACAGCCCTTCATTGATATAGTAAAAATAGATGATATTGATAGAGATTAAAATAACGGGGTTCAGCTGAAAAAAGATGTTTAAAAGCTGTTTTTCTTATAGATGCATAAATATCAAAAGCGAAACATATTTATAAAAATAATAGAAAAAATGAGATTAATATATTTAAGAGATCTTATAAAATCTAACGATAAGATATTTTGGCTAATCGTATCTTGCCACTTAAGAAAAATAAAAGAGAAAAAATTTTAATTCATCATGCCTTCGTTAACTATAATATCTCAAATGCTTATAGCCTTGGGAACCAGTTAACAATACAAAAGTTAATGAATTAGTATTTTAACAGATGGCAATAAGATGAGATTAAGTAAAATTTTAAACTCAAGTATTTTTTTTATGATTATTATATGTCTCTCATCTATAGTTACGGCTTCAATAAGTAAAGTTTTTTATGCTCCCTATTGTAAGGCTTTTGCATATAGCTTTACTAAAGACATTACTAAACCAGGACAAAATTCGTTTACTGCTTCACAAATTAGAAACTGCTTCATGCAAAATGGTTTTACCAATATTAAACGATTGCGTTTAGACGATAAAGGTATTTGGCGTGCTTTAGTAGAATTTAAAAAGTGTTATTTTGTCATATCTGTTGATTATTCTGGAACAGTTAGTGTTCAAAATGAAAGAAAAAAATGTGATTGATTTTAAAACCTGTAGTGATATTGCTTCTAATAACTGTGAAAGAACTTTTTTAAAAAAAGTCTTTCATTCTATTAAAGAGTCAGCTTTTATCGGAAGTTTAAATGGCAGTATATCAGGAGCGATCACAGCAATTCTTGCAACTTATGGTTATATTGCTCTACCAGGATTTGGTCCAATTGTCACAATGGGTATAAGCATAGCATTTTCCATCGGAATAATAGTTGGTGCAATGATAGGATCAATAACGGGTATTTTTATCGGTACATTTTGTATTTTTATAGGAAATTTATACACATCACGATAATTATTCCTTATAAAGAAATTACGTTATATTATAGCTAAGTGCTGGATAAGGTATTAAAGTTACTTACTTAATTTCTTATAAAACCTTAAAAGAATCTCCACTTTTTTAGAAATATCTCTTGAAGAAATGTAAGTGAAACATAACTATCAATTTATAAAAGCTGCATTATGAAAGATAGGAGAGATCATTTTAGATATTTTAAAATGTATAAAAAGATTTATTTTGAACTTAATTTTTTACTTAAGAGAATAGAACAATTATTAGAATGTAAAAGAGCTATATTATAAAGTATAGATTTAGTTTTATACTTAAGATAAAAATTACTACAATAAATATTTTTCAATTTGTGAGAGTTAATTAAAATGACTACAAAAATATACTGTATAAATAAAATTTTAATTCTATTATTAGCTTCAATAACATTTTTTACTTTTAACAATACTGTATTAGCAAAATCTATGCAAGTAAAAGTTTATGAACTAGAAAAGAACAATATAAAGAAATCTATTGGCACAATTAAAATTGAAGAAAACGCATATGGCCTGGTTTTTACGCCAAATTTGTCTACCTTACCGGAAGGTTTGCACGGTTTTCATATACATGAGAATCCTTCATGTGATACGAAAGATGGTATAATTGGCGGTGGTGCAGGTGGACACTATGATCCAAACCATACCTATAAACATCTTGGGCCTTATAATATGAATGGGCACTTTGGTGACTTACCTGTACTTTACGTCGATGATAAGGGCAATTCAACAATGAGTGTTCTTGCTCCAAGAATTAAAAAGCTTTCAGAAATTACGGGGCACTCATTAATAATTCATATAGGGGGAGATAATCAATCAGATAAGCCATTACCACTTGGCGGAGGTGGTGCGCGTTTAGCGTGTGGTATTATAGAAGAATAAAGCTAACATCACAATAAGTTACGAAATTCTAGTACCATCCGACAGCAATTTGCGCTTCTTCTGACATACAATCAGGTGTCCATGGTGGATCAAACGTCATGGTGACTTCAACATGTGAAACACCTTCAACTGCGCTTACAGCATTTTCTACCCAACTCGGCATTTCGCCGGCAACAGGACATCCCGGTGCTGTAAGTGTCATTTCAATTTTTACTGAACGATCATCTTCAATATCAATACGATAAATCAATCCTAGCTCATAAATATCAGCAGGAATCTCCGGATCATAAACTGTTTTGAGAGCAGAAATGATATCATTTGTCATACGATCAATTTCATCTGCTGGAATTGCCGATATGTAAGATTTTTCATTTTCACTTACAGTTTCTACAGCTTCTGTAGAATGATGCTCTTCAATTGTTTTAGCCATTAAAAAATGTCCTTGCTTTTTCTAATGCTTCTACCAATTGGTCGATGTCTTCATGATTACTATACATGGCTAGTGATGCACGACAAGCAGATGTCAAACCAAAATGCTGTAATAAAGGTTGTGCACAATGTGTCCCGGCACGTATAGCAACACCTTGTCGATCAATAAACATAGCAATATCATGGGCATGAATGCCTTCTATTTCAAAAGATATAATAGCACCTTTATGAGGAGAACATCCGTAAATACGTAATGACTTAATCGTTTCAAGTCTTTCATGTGCATAGGATAAAAGTGCTGTTTCATGTGCATGAATAGCATTTCTATCTTTTTTCTGTATATAATCAATAGCAGCTGCCAATCCAATAGCTTCGGCTATAGGAGGAGTGCCCGCTTCAAAACGATAAGGGGGAGAATTGTAAACAACCTCATTAACAGTTACATCCTCAATCATCTCCCCTCCCCCTTGAAAAGGATACATCTCTTCTAGTCTATATTCCTTACCATAAAGAACGCCAATACCTGTAGGACCATAAAGCTTATGACCCGTAAAAACATACCAGTCGCAATCAAGGTCTTGGACATCAACTGTCAAATGTACAGCCCCTTGAGAACCATCAACAAGAACAGGAATAGAATTTTGGTGCGATAGCTTAATAACTTTTTTAACAGAGGGCATAGTCCCCAGTATATTAGACATATGTGTAATACTAACAAGTTTTGTTCTATCATTTAAAGCCTTTTGAAAATCTTCGATATGTAAAATACCATCTTCATCAACTGGCACAAAAACAAGCTTAACGCCTTTTCGTTCACGAATAAAATGCCAAGGAATAATATTTGAGTGATGCTCCATAATGGTGAGAACAATTTCATCACCTTCATTCAATTTGGGCATCCCCCAACCATAAGCAACGGTGTTAATAGCCTCTGTCGCACTTTTTGTAAAAACAATTTCTTTCACTTTTTGAGCATTTAAAAAATCACGAACTGTTTCGCGAGCATCTTCATAAGATTGTGTTGCTGCATTCGATAAAAAATGCATTCCTCGATGCACATTTGCATAACGAGATTGATAGAAATTATTCATTGTATCAAGCACAGATTGCGGCTTTTGAGCAGATGCACCACTATCAAGATAAGCCAATCGCTTGCCATAAACACTATGGTGCAAAAGAGGAAAATCATGCCGAATTGCTTCTACATCATAATTTAATGTTTGTACGTCATTTTCCATTTTGTACCTTAAACATTTTTTTCTAACCACATACTAATAATATTCCTCAAAATAGTTTGAATATTATTCTGCTTCATATCTTCAATAAGCTCGAAGACAAATCCTTTAATTAAAAGTGCGCAAGCTGCTTTAAAAGGGATGCCGCGCGCCATGAGATAAAAGAGATGATCATGATTAATATTGGCAACTGTCGCACCATGACCACATACAACATCATCAGCAAAAATTTCTAATTCAGGTTTTGCATTAAATTCTGCATCATCTGAAAGAATAAGACTATTACAAGCCATGCGCGCATCTGTTTTTTGCGCTTTTTGAGAAACGCGTATTATTCCTTGAAAAACACCAACTGCTTTATCTGTAACCACATTGCGTATAATTTCGGTTGAGGTTGATTTTTCTTCAACATGACGAACGTTCATTGTAAGATCGTTATGCGTTTGCCCAGATAGCAAATTTATTGCTCGTAATTGAAAATCAGCCTCTTTTCCCTGTAATTCAATATCAATTTCTTGTCGATTAAGTTGACTACCTATATTAACCACATAAAGCGATAATTTAGCTCCTTGACCAAGAACCGCTTGAAATCGGCCGAACTGTGTAGAACTGAAACCACGATTTCGAATAATTATCCATGTAATATCACTATAAGCGGCGATATCTAAAGAAAATATCGAACTGACAAAGGTATCTTTATCATTGCCAATTTGATGTTCAACAAACACAACTTGACTATTTTTATCAACTTTTATGTTTGAAAAAATATGAGATTGCCCACCCATTTGAATATTTTGTAATTCTATAGGAACAGTTAACTTTGTATTTTCAGGAATGTGAAAAAGCCATCCATCTGTAACAAAAGCCGTATTTATTTGCCCAATAAAGTCTTCTCGAGCAATGAGTTGGTCTATTTGTATAGAATTTTCTTTTAATGCATCCGCAAATTGTCTTGTTGCAACATTTATGATCTTTGACTTTTTATCGGTCTTTCCATTTTTAATAGAAAAAATGGCGCCCTCTGAAAACAATGTATCAACCAATTGTTCTTCATCATTTACTTCTGAAAAATCACTAACAGATTTCAATAATGTACGCAGATTAGTGTAGTGCCAATTTTCAATTTTACGTGAAGGAAGTCGTGTGGTTTGAAACAGTTCAATAGCTTTTTTGCGAATTACCTGCACAGTCTCATCGCCGGGTAAGTTCTTGATATATTGATTAAAATTATTGAGTATATCTTTTTCAACCTCTAATAATTCTTTCTGTGCGTTCATATTCAATGACCTTAAGCCGCTTCACTAATAAGATTAGTATATCCATTTTGTTCCAAATAAAGCGCTAATGATTTATCTCCGCTTTTAATAATGCGCCCTTTATAAAGAACATGTACTGTATCAGGGATAATATAATTAAGAAGGCGTTGGTAATGGGTAATTACCAAAAATGAACGCTTTGAATCCCGAAGTTTATTAACACCATCAGCAACAATTTTTAGTGCATCAATGTCTAGACCAGAATCTGTTTCATCTAAAATGCAAAGTTTAGGTTCAAGAAGTGCCATTTGTAAAATTTCAGCGCGCTTTTTTTCTCCACCTGAAAAACCTACATTTAAGGGACGTTTGAGCATATTCATATCTATATCAAGTTCCGAAGAAATTTCTTTAACACGTTTTATAAACTCAGGAATCTTAAGTTCTTTATCACCGCGCACTTTACGTTGAGAATTCATCGCAACTTTTAAAAACTCCATCGTTGCCACTCCAGGTATTTCCATTGGATATTGAAATGCAAGAAAAATACCATATGCGGCGCGTTCTGCTGGATCCATTTCTAACAGTGATTGTTCATTATAAAGGATATCACCTTCTATCACTTCATAATCATTATGACCAGCAAGCAAATAAGACAAAGTCGATTTTCCAGCTCCATTTTGTCCCATAATAGCAGCAACTTCACCATCTTGAATCGTCAAACTTAAACCGCGAATAACTTCTGTATCGGTCCCAACAATCCGGGCACGTAAATTTTTTATCTCTAACATAATTTAATCCTGTTCTGGCTGTTGTTATCTTTTTCAGATAACGATACGCTTTCGCCTTGCTTTTATATCAATTTTTTCTATAAATTAATATACAGCTCATTGTTTGCTACTATTATAGTTCTTTTGCATTAAATTTTCTCTTTATCTCATAAATAAAATTATCCAACGCTACCTTCGAGGCTAATACCAATGAGTTTTTGTGCTTCAACAGCAAATTCCATTGGAAGTTTCTGAATAACTTCTTTTACAAAACCATTCACAATTAACGCTATTGCTTCTTCTTCAGGAATTCCCCGCTGCATGACATAAAAAAGCTGATCATCAGAAATTTTTGATGTTGTCGCTTCATGTTCAAATTGTGCTGTCGCATTTTTTGCTTCAATATAAGGCACTGTATGGGCACCACAGTTATTACCAATTAATAAGCTATCACATTGCGTAAAATTACGCGCATTCTGAGCTTTTCGATGCGCTGTAACTTGCCCACGATATGTGTTATTTGAAAAACCAGCAGAAATACCTTTAGAAACAATACGACTTGATGTATTTTTTCCCAAATGAATCATTTTTGTACCAGAGTCAATCTGCTGATAACCATTTGCAATCGCAATAGAGTAGAACTCACCACGCGAGTTGTCACCACGGAGTAAACAAGATGGATATTTCCAAGTAATCGCAGAACCAGTTTCAACTTGTGTCCATGAAATTTTAGAATTATCGCCCCGACAATCTCCACGTTTTGTAACAAAATTATAAATACCGCCCTTACCTTCTTTGTCACCAGGATACCAATTTTGTACCGTGGAATATTTAATTTCTGCATTTTTGAGGGCCACGAGCTCAACAACAGCAGCATGAAGTTGATTTTCATCGCGTTGAGGTGCGGTGCAGCCTTCAAGATAAGAGACGTAAGAATCTTCGTCTGCTATAATCAATGTTCGTTCAAATTGACCTGTATTACGCTCATTAATCCTAAAATAAGTTGAAAGCTCCATAGGACAGCGAATCCCTTTGGGGATATAAACAAATGAACCATCTGTAAAAACAGCTGCATTTAAGGCAGCATAATAATTATCACCCGCTGGTACAACTGCTCCTAAATACTCCTTAATAAGATCAGAATGTTCTATAATTGCTTCTGAAATAGAGCAAAAAATAACGCCGGAACGTGCTAACTCTTTTTTAAATGTAGTCACAACGGAAACAGAATCAAAAACCGCATCAATAGCTACTTGTCCTGATGTATAAATATTATCATCAAAAGTAGAGGGATCAGATTGTTTCCTTACTCCTGCCAAAATTTCTTGCTCCTTAAGAGGAATGCCAAGTTTTTCATAGGTTGCCAATAATTCAGGATCTACTTCGTCTAAAGATTTTGGTCCTGTGTGATTTTTAGGAGCAGCGTAATAATGGAGCTCTTGAAAATCAATTTTGGGGTATTTAATACGTGCCCAATTTGGCTCTTGCATTGTTAACCAACGGCGGAAAGCTTGCAAACGCCATGTAAACATCCATTCAGGTTCACCTTTTTTGGCAGAAATAAATCTTATAATATCTTCATTTAAACCCTTTGGAGCTTTATCTGTTTCAATATTGGTTTCAAAACCGTATTTATATTGATCAACATCTATTTTGCGTACCTGGTGTATTGTTTCCTGCACTGCTGGCATCAGCTTTCTCCATTCTTTCCGGTGTCAAGAACCGGTGATTAAAAGTCTTGTTTGTTACAAGATAAAGCAGCAATTTACTCTCTAAATTATATGTAAAGTAGGAAAATTTCAATCAAGCTTATTTTATTTTTAAAACAATTTTAAATTTTAAAATAATAAATTTCATTTTTTACTATTACTGACAATCTTAGAAAAAACCAATAAAAAATCATCGATATCTTGAGACGTTGTGTTCTGTCCTATTGAAATGCGAATAGCTCCGTTGGGGACATCGTAACCCATTGCTTCCACCACTTTACTTTGTTTTACTTTTCCTGAAGAACAAGCAGAACCTGCTGACACAGAAAATCCTGCTAAATCAAAAGCAATTTGCATCGTTTCAGCTTTTAGATTTTCTATAGTGAAATAAGTTGTGTTTGGCAAACGCTGGACTCTTTTTCCAAAAATTTCGATATCACAAGATATTTTTTGCAGTCCATCTTCTAATTTATTGCGTAAAAATATTAACTTTTTTATCTCCTCTTGGCTGTAACAATCAGCTATCGCTGCTCCAAAAGCGGCAATAAGTGGCAATGCTTCTGTTCCTCCACGTAAACCTTTTTCCTGCCCACCTCCTATAATAAGAGGATATGGCATGAGAAGGTTCCCATTTGAAACAAAAGCCCCAATTCCTTTAGGTCCACCAATTTTGTGTGCAGAGAGTATAAAAAAATCTCCTCCTATCTGATGAATATCAACGAAATTTTTGTCTACATATTGCGTTAAATCAACAATCAGAATGCCTCCAGAATCCCGAACGATAGCAGCTATTTCTTTTATTGGTTGAATAACACCCGTTTCACCATTTGCAGCTTGAATAGCAACAAGAGGAAGCCCTTTTGTTTTATCGTGAATCTTTAAGAAAGAGATTAATTTATCTTGTTGAATAAGCCCATCTTTATCAACAGCAATTGTACTGATGAATTCTTGAGGAAAACGGCCCCCTTCTGCAACAGATGGATGCTCAGTAGCACCAATATAGAGATGGGAAAAATGAATTTTAGATTTTCCCATATTATAAAAGGGTGTTAACAAAGTCATTGCAGCCTCACTTGCACCAGATGTAAATACAACATGATCTGGCTTGGTTTTAAGACCTTCAGCGATTTGCCTACGTGCTTTTTGTAATAAAGCCTTAGCAGCGCGTCCTTCTGCATGAACCGATGAGGGATTACCCAATATCTCTAAAGATTCCACTAATGCTACCCGCGCTTTTTCTTTGAGCGGTGTTGTTGCATTATGATCAAAATATCGACGTTTTACAACCATTTTACATCACAATCATTTATCTGATGAATTGATTTTAAAAAATAGTGCAATTTTCTTGAAAAATGCACTTAAATAAGAATATCTAGTAATCAATTAAGAGATTCTATGGTAAAAGTCGGTTGAGGTCAATGAGAGCTTGTCATATATAAGGAGCATTTAATGCCAGAAGTTATTTTTAATGGTCCCGTAGGTCGGCTTGAAGGGCGTTATCAGCCCTCACAGCAGAGGAATGCACCAATTGCAATTATTTTGCATCCTCATCCCCAATTTGGGGGCACCATGAATAATAAAATTGTTTATGATCTTTTTTATATGTTTCAACAACGCGGTTTTACAACATTACGTTTTAATTTTCGTGGCATTGGTCGTAGCCAAGGTGAATTTGATTATGGAATAGGAGAACTTTCAGATGCTGCTGCTGCGCTCGATTGGGTGCAAACACAGCATCCCGATTCTAAAAATTGCTGGGTAGCTGGATATTCATTTGGTGCTTGGATTGGAATGCAACTTTTAATGCGCCGACCGGAAATTGAAGGTTTTATATCCGTTGCTCCTCAACCCAATGTTTATGACTTTTCATTCCTTGCTCCTTGTCCCTCTTCTGGGCTTATTATTCATGGTAATATTGATAAAGTTGCTCCTCCAAAAGATGTACAAACGCTTGTAGATAAACTAAAAACTCAAAAAGGGATCACTATTACGCAAGAAATATTGGAAGGTGCCAATCACTTTTTTAGTGGTTACAATCAAGAACTTATTGAACGATGTGCACAATATCTAGATAATCATATTACAGGTGAATTCCTTGCACCTCCACCTGAAATACTCTCACTCACTTAAAGTGTAAGGTGTTTATAATTGGCTTTTTGCCATTTATTGATAGTCAAGAATAAAAGAGAGAGGTTTCTTTTCAAGAAAAGATATCTTCCTATAAAATATACAAATAGAATAGCATCTGTGTTAATTTTTTACCGTCAGTATTTTTCGTTCTCTTGTTAGATATGTATGAACTATGATAGAGAGAGCGTATCAAAAAACTATGATATAATAAATAACATTTTAATGGGAAATAAATCTGTGATTGCCTTTAAATCTGATTTTTTATATATTATGCATGAGCGTGGTTTTATCCACCAAATTTCAGATAAAAAAGGTTTAGATGATCTTTTTTCAAAAGAAGTTGTAAGCGCTTATATTGGATTTGATCCTACAGCATCAAGTTTACATGCTGGAAGTCTTCTGCAAATTATGATGCTTTATTGGTTACAAAAAACCGGTCACCGTCCTATTGCTTTGATGGGTGGAGGAACAGGATTGATCGGTGATCCTTCCTTTAAAGATGAAGCACGATGCCTTTTAACACAAAATGACATTGCTGCAAACATTGCTAGTATTAAAAAGGTATTCGCTAACTATTTGACATTTGGTAATGAAAAAACTGATGCATGTATTGTTAATAATGCTGAATGGTTGTGCAATTTAAACTACTTAGAATTTTTACGTGATGTAGGGAAACATTTTTCTGTCAATCGCATGTTGTCATTTGATTCTGTCAGACTGAGACTTGAGCGTGAACATTCTTTGTCATTCTTAGAGTTTAATTATATGATCCTGCAAGCCTATGATTTTGTTGAACTTCATCAGCGCTATGGACTACGTATGCAAATGGGTGGCTCTGATCAATGGGGCAATATTGTTAACGGAATTGAATTAGGACATCGCTTAGGAACCACACAATTATATGCATTAACATCACCGTTACTAACAACCTCTTCTGGTGCTAAAATGGGTAAGTCGCTAAATGGGGCTGTATGGCTTAATGCGGATATGCTTTCACCTTATGAATTTTGGCAATATTGGCGCAATACAGAAGATGCTGATGTTATACGATTTTTAAAACTTTATACTACATTGCCAATGGATGAAATTCTCAAACTTTCTGCATTGCAAGGGAGTGAAATTAATGAGGCAAAGAAAATTCTTGCCACAGAAATTACCGCAATGTTGCATGGACGTAGCCTTGCAGATGCAGCAGCTGAAACTGCACGAAAGACTTTTGAAGAAAAAACACTTGGAGAAAAGCTCCCAACTGTTGAAATTCATGCCACAGAATTAAAAATGGGAATTGGAATACTCACTCTTTTAGTGCAAGCAGGACTCGCTAAATCTAATAGTGAGGCACGTCGCTATGTTCAAGGTGGAGGTGTGCGTATTAATGATCAAATCATTGAAGATGAAAAATACCTTCTTGTTGAAGACGATGTCAATTCAGATGGAATCATTAAACTTTCTTTTGGTAAGAAAAAACATGTTTTGATGAAACCGGTATAATCTTCTTTATAATTTTTATACTTTTTTGCTTTAATTTTATTTTTCAATACAATCCTTATAATACAATAAGCTTTGTAGAAAAAATAACAAACCTTTCAAAACAGAGGGTTGCATAATTCTTTCTGCTATACATTCTAAGAGCTTGTATTTGGTAACACAGAAAAGAAAGATAAGATAATGACAAGATCAATAAAAGGTACTTTTGCTCCTGATTTTGATTTGCCACGAGATAATGGAGGTAAAATACGCCTTTCTAGCCTACAAGGAAAATACGTTGTTTTATATTTCTACCCGAAAGATAATACCAGTGGGTGCACAAGTGAAGCGATTGATTTTACACGATTGAAGCCGAAATTTGATGAAATCGGAGTCGTTCTTATTGGGGTCTCTCCAGATAGTATTAAAAGCCATGAAAAATTTAAAACGAAACACGCGCTTAATATCATTCTTGTTTCTGATGAAGAGAAAACAACGCTTGAATCTTACGGTGTGTGGGTTGAAAAAAGCATGTATGGGCGCAAATATATGGGCGTTGAACGAAGTACTTTTTTAATTGATAAAACTGGAAAAATAGCGGAAGAATGGCGCAGAATCAGTGTATCTGGACATGCCGATAAGGTGCTCGCAGCTGCTATGTTGTTACATGATAATAATTTATAGAACTTATCATTCAAGTCTTGTCAAAGTAAAAATTATTCCTAACCGCTGGTTTTCGTGAATCTGCCTCTTAATGAATTCAACTATAATCTTATTAAGTAATATTTTCAATTTCTTCAGATCTTTTATAAATGCGCCGCGCAAGTGCTGCCTCTATAAATGAATCTAAATTGCCATTAAGCACAGACTGTGGATCAGTGTTTTCAACACCTGTACGTAAATCTTTAACAAGCTGATAAGGTTGAAGAACATAAGATCTAATTTGGTGTCCCCATCCGATTTCTGTTTTAGAAGCTTCAATAGTATTTGTTTCTTCTTCTCTCTTTTTTAGCTCTTCTTCATAAAGTCTTGCTCGCAACATCGACCACGCGGTTGCCCGATTTTTATGTTGAGAACGCTCTGTTTGACATTGTACAACAATACCTGTTTTTATATGCGTAATGCGAACTGCAGAATCTGTTGTGTTGACATGCTGTCCTCCAGCTCCTGATGCACGATATGTATCAATACGAACATCCGCCTCTGAAACATCAACTTCGATATTATCATCAATAACCGGATAAATCCAGATACTTGCAAAAGAGGTATGACGCTTTGCATTTGAATCAAATGGCGAAATCCGTACCAAACGATGAACACCTGATTCTGTTTTCAACATACCATAAGCGTTATGTCCTTTTATAAGAATAGTCGCTGATTTTATGCCTGCTTCTTCCCCATCGTGAATTTCTAATATCTCAACTTTCATTTTATGCTGTTCAGCCCAGCGCGTATACATACGTAATAACATAGAAGCCCAATCTTGGCTTTCCGTGCCTCCTGCACCAGCATGAACTTCTAGATAAGTATCATTCGGATCGACTTCTCCGGAAAGAAGTACATCAATTTGCCTTTTTTCTATTTCACTCTTAAGATGGTGTATTGTGTTTTCTGCATCAGTAATAACTTCTATATCACTTTCTTCTTCACCCATCGCAATTAACGCAATGCACTCTTCAAGCGTTTTTGTAAATGATCGAATGCTATGAATTGAATCATCAAGACGCTGACGCTCACGCATCATATCTTGTGCTTGTTGTGCATTATCCCAAAATGTTGGATCTTCTGCTTTTTGATTGAGATATTCGAGGCGTTTTAGTGATTGATCCCAGTCAAAGATGCCCCCTTAGCAACTTTATTGCTTGTTGGATTTCCTCAACTAATGTTTCTATTTCTGCTCGCATAATTTAACACCATAGTTTTTATTTTAAGATTTTTTTTGCTATGTTTTTTAAAGTATTTTTAACCAGTTCTATAATCCTAGTAAGGCGATAGCACAGTTCCATCCACCTGTTTACTGTAATTAAATTAAAAAAGTAGAGTAAAATAATTTTACTCTGTTCGCAAATTATACCAAAAGAGAATTTTGCCAAACTAATATAGCCCACCTGTACCGCTTTCAAGAGCTTTATTAACCTGTGGAGAAGTGGTCATTACAGGAACACCTTCTTGAAAAGAATTCGTACTACCAATGACTTGATAAATATCAGCAGGTCCAGTCCCTGGTTTAAATGCTTCTATAATAACATCTTGCTCTCCTCTTTCCGCGAGCATACCCGTCCTACGATTAATTGGCATTAAAATCATTCCTTCTGGCATTTTAAATGGTACATCTGGTTTCCCTTTTAGAGCTTCTGCCATAAATTCACCAAAAATAGGTGCCGCCAATGAACTTCCTGTCCCATTATATCCTAACGGTGCAGGTTGATCGTAACCAATAAAAACACCAACAACGAGATCAGGAGTAAACCCCATAAACCATACATCTTTAGAATCATTGGTGGTTCCTGTTTTAGCAGCAATATGTCGATTGAGATAACGTAAACGTGCAGCTGTACCTCGCTGAACAACTCCCTCCATCATTGATGTAATTTGATAAGCAGTCATAGGATCAAGAACTTGATCTCGTTCATCAATCAATTTTGGTTCACTTTGATTATCCCATGACTGGGCATTACAATTTTCACAAAGACGATCATCATGACGATAAATCGTTTTTCCATAACGATCCTGAATTCTATCTATCAGTGAAGGTTTAATAGAGCGTCCTCCATTGGCTATCACTGAATAAGCTGTTACCATTCGTAAAACTGTTGTCTCACCAGCTCCTAAGGCCATGGGAAGATAAGGTTGTAATTTATCTACAATACCAAAACGTTCTGCATATTCAGCAACAAGAGGCATTCCCATGTCGTAGGCAAGCCGTATCGTCATAAGATTGCGGGAATGTTCAATACCATAACGTAGTGTTGAAGGTCCTGCAAATGTACCACCATAATTTTTAGGTTGCCAAATATCACCATTATACTGGCGAATTTCAATGGGACCATCTAAAATAACTGAAGCTGGTGTATATCCATTATCGAGTGCTGCTGCGTATACAAAAGGCTTAAAAGCAGAGCCAGGTTGACGATAAGCTTGTGTTGCACGATTAAATTCAGAGGCGGAAAAAGAAAAACCTCCCACCATTGCAAGAACACGCCCTGTGTGTGGTTCCATAGCCACAACGGCACCTTCAACCTTTGGAATTTGTTGTAAGCGGTAAATATTGTTTGTATTTGGTACTTTTTCAACAAAAATAACATCTCCAATTTGCAGGACATGCGATAAATTTGGCACAATTCTCCGATGACCATTTTCTGTTATAATATTGAATGCCCATTTTGAATCAGTTTCAGACAAAATAGCCGTATCTCGTTTTTTTGATAATAAACCTGAAGCTTCGCGTTGTGGTTGTAAACCAATCTCTACTTTATGAGCGTTAGCAGAAAGCACAACGGCTAAACGCCATTCAGGAACATCATTCAACCCTGTGATATTTGCAAGCTCAGCTCCCCAATCACCTTTTTCATTAATACGTGCATAAGCTCCACGCCATCCTTGTGCATGATCAAATTTAATTAATCCATTATGTAAAGCCCGTCGAGCAACAACTTGCAAATGTGGATCAAGCGTTGTACGAATTGAAAGGCCACCTTCATAAAGTGTTTTTGCACCATAACGATGTATTAAACGGCGACGTACTTCTTCAGTAAAATATTCAGCAACAAAAACATAGCTATCACTCCCACGTATTGTAGCTCCCAAAGGTTTCTCTTTGGCTTTGTCACCTTGTTCACGCGTTACATATCCATTTGCAACCATTCGATCTATAACCCAATTACGTCTATTTGTTGCACGTTGTGTATTTTTAAATGGATCATAATTTCCTGGTCCTTTAGGAAGAGCAGCCAAATAAGCACATTGTTCTAAAGTCAGATCATTGACGGATTTATTAAAATAAGTCAAAGAAGCTGCTGCAATACCATAAGTGCCACGACCAAGATAAATTTCGTTAAGATACAGCTCAAGAATATGGTCTTTTGAATAAGTTTTCTCAATGCGCATCGCCAGAATAGCTTCCTTTAATTTGCGCTCTAAGGTTGCCTCCGAACTTAAGAGAAAGTTTTTAGCGACTTGTTGTGTAATGGTTGACGCTCCTTCTGGACGTTTTCCAGAACCAATATTACGGATATTATTAACTAAAGCTCTAGACAGTCCTTCGGGATCTAAACCGAAATGATGATAAAAATTTTTGTCCTCGGCAGAAATAAAAGCATCTTTAAGCATCTTTGGTATTGATTGAATTGGTAAATAGAGGCGATGTTTTGTTGCAAATTCTGCCATAAGGCTACCATCAGCAGCATGGACGCGTGTCATTACAGGTGGTTCATAGAGGGAAAGAACTTCATAATCAGGAAGTGAAGTTATCTGCTCTTCTGCTATCGCTTTCTGTATCACTGTTCCCCAAAAAACAAGAGTCATAAAAAAACTAAGAAGATATCTAAAAAAAATTATCATCGAAATAGCTATCGCTTTCTTTAGAATTGATTAAAGAAAAAATGTCATCTCACTAATACTATGTGGCTATTACCGCTAGATTGAGATAAAAAAACAGTTCGTTTATATTAAACTCTATCAGAACCCAGTACTGATACTCTATTTTCTTACAAATTTAAAGAGGCTGCATAATTTTCTGCCTATATTCAGCAAATTGACGAATAGAATGAGCAATCGAGAGAGCCATCTTTTTTCTCCATTGGGGATTGTTTAATAATTCTTCGTCTTCTTTATTTGATAAATAACCGATTTCTATCAAGACAGAGGGTACATCTGGAGCCCTTAAAACTTGAAAATCAGCATATCGATGAGGGTTATTTATCAGATTAATATTATTTTTTGATAAATTTGAGACAACACTATCAGCAAAATTTACTGAAAATGCGTGTGTTTCACGACGAGTGAGATCGAGTAAAATATCTGTTACTTCAAGTGTTTTATCTGCTGGCAAACCATCGAGAAGATCTACTTTGTTTGCATTTTCAGCTAAGGATTTTGCAATTGCATCAGAAGCCTTATCTGAGATAGTATAAACTGTTGCACCACGAAGAGAATGTAAATTAATAGTATCGGCATGAATAGATATAAAAAGATCAGCATTCAATTCCTGCGCTTTTTTAACTCTTTCACTTAATCTTAAGAAAATATTAGAATCGCGTGTTAAAGCAACGGTAATATGAGAATCTTTTTCTAATTCATCTCGCAGTACATATGCAAAAGCTAGTGTTACGTCTTTTTCTAAAATTCCACTAATGCCTTGCGCACCACCATCAATTCCACCGTGACCAGGATCAAGCACAACACGAA
The DNA here is from genome assembly GCF_000273375.1 of Bartonella birtlesii IBS 325. NCBI lineage: Bacteria > Pseudomonadati > Pseudomonadota > Alphaproteobacteria > Hyphomicrobiales > Bartonellaceae > Bartonella > Bartonella birtlesii. Next base: position 1,304,002 of record NZ_CM001557.1, on the reverse strand, counting down.
AATTACGTATTGGCATTCGTTGTATTTTTGTATTAAAAGCAGCTTTTTGTTGTTTTTCCAATATTTTATAAAATTTTTCTTGTGTCGTTTTACGAATATCAATTAATAATTGCCAAAAACCGTTTTCTAATTTTTGCACTCTAGTTTTTTCAACAACAAAAGCAATTTTACTCGTAAAAATAATGCGTGAATTCCGTATATCAGAAAAACCACAGCGCATATCTGATAACATGCTTGATAATTTATGTTGTTTTTTAGAAATATCTTGTATTGAAAAATCAACAGTGGGTAAATTGATAATCAAACGTGCAGGCTTATCCAAAATCTGTAAACGAGCCTTTGGTTCAGCATTAAAAATTGCAATAATACGCGTATACGTATTATCACCAATAGTCTGTACATTAATAAGCTTTAAACTATCTGCCGCTTGGATATTGCTTTGGAATGCTAAAAAAAATAATAAGCAATACCAGATGTAAAAAACAATATCCCAATAGCCAGCTTTAGTTTTTTTAGAAACCCCTTTTTTCATAAATCAAATACTCTTAATATTTTACATTAGCATAATTATTAACCGTATAAAAATGATATATCAGATTTATTCCATTTTTTTCAAGAAATACTCAATTCTTTAATTTTCAATGCTCCCCTCAAAAATTAAATTAAGGCAATAAAGAGATTTATTATGAATTATAATGATACGTATTTACATTGTTACTTGCCAAAACTATGATATCAACATAAAAGAACATTTACGCTTTCTAACTAATAGTAACTATAATCCATATTAAGTTGCCTTTAGAAGCTTTGTTGTACGTTGTACATTTAGGCTTTTTATGGATGAAAATTCCTTATGTCACAAAAGTTAGAATTGCGTTATTTAAGATTCGCTGGTTCGAATATCCGAACTATTTTAAAGATTGTTTTACCGGAGACTTACAAAAATTATGAGTCATACAAAACAGAGGGAAATGATGAAGAGAAATGCTGTAAACGCGGCCATGTGTTTACATGTGATGTCCTGTTCTGTTTTACTGGTACCTCCTTTTTACGGCAGACAGCCTCTCGCATTTACGAATAGTTGTGTTGTTCGTTTGAATAAAGTTGCGCATGTCGCCCTCAGGATTTTAACTTATGTCAAACAAAATGCTTATAGATGCCTCCCATCCGGAGGAAACACGTGTTGTTGTTGTTCACGGCAACAAAATTGAAGAATTTGATTTTGAATCAGAACATAAAAAGCAGCTTAAAGGAAACATTTATCTAGCACGTATTACACGTGTAGAGCCATCGCTTCAAGCAGCTTTTGTCGAATATGGTGGGAATCGCCATGGTTTTTTGACATTTTCCGAAATCCATCCTGATTATTATCAAATTCCTATTGCTGATCGTCTTGCTCTTCTTGAAGAAGAAGAAAAAGCTGCTATAGGAGACAATTATGCAGATGTCCTTGCTGAAGAAACAAACAAAAATAAAAAACGCTCCAGAAAAACAAAAAAAGATGAAAGTAAGAATAGCATCGCAGCAGATATTGAAAATGATGCAACTTTTGAAATCATAACAATTGATGATGCAGAAGAAACTTTTAGTGCAAGTGTTTCTCATGATGAGATCGAAATGGTTGGTGCAGAGGATGTGCGTGAAGAGCTCCCCACCTATCAACAAAAACAAGGACGTCAATATAAAATTCAAGAAGTGATTAAACGACGGCAAATTTTGTTGGTGCAAGTTATCAAAGAAGAACGTGGTAATAAAGGTGCAGCGCTTACAACATATTTATCCCTAGCAGGTCGTTATTCTGTTCTCATGCCCAATACAGCACGTGGTGGTGGTATTTCACGAAAAATTACCAATGTCCAAGACCGTAAACGTCTGAAAGAAATTGTAAAAGAATTAGCAGTTCCAAAAGGCATGGGCGTTATCTTACGAACTGCTGGCGCAAATAGGACAAAAGCTGAGATTAAACGCGATTATGAATATCTCACCAGATTATGGGATACGGTTCGCACTTTGACACTTAAATCGACAGCACCATGTCTTGTTCATGAAGAAAGTAATCTCATAAAGCGTTCTATACGAGATCTTTACAATAAAAATATCAATGAAATTCTTGTTTCTGGAGACCAAGGATATCGTGAAGCAAAAGATTTTATGCGTATGCTCATGCCAAGTCATGCAAAAGTTGTGCAGCCCTATCGCGATCCCATTCCCATTTTCGCGCGCAATAATATTGAAATTCAGCTTGATAAAATGTTGCATCCACAAGTCTCTTTAAAGTCTGGTGGTTATCTTGTTATTAATCAAACGGAAGCACTTGTAGCTATCGATGTCAATTCTGGTCGTTCTACTAAAGAACTTTCTGTCGAAAAAACAGCGTTACAGACCAACCTTGAAGCTGCAGAAGAAATAGCACGTCAATTACGTTTACGTGATCTTGCTGGTTTAATTGTCATTGATTTTATTGATATGCTTGAAGAGCGCAATGTGAGATTAGTTGAAAAAAAGCTGAAAGATTGCTTAAAAAATGACCGCGCTCGTATCCAAGTTGGTCACATTTCACACTTTGGCCTTTTGGAAATGAGTCGTCAACGTATTCGTATATCAGTTTTAGAAAGTACAACACATCCCTGTCCGCATTGCGCTGGAACAGGAAATGTTCGCTCTGAATCCTCAATTGCTTTACATGTTATGCGCTCTATTGAAGAATATCTTCTGCATAATCCGCAACATAACATTATTGTGCGCACACCTGTAACAACAGCACTTTACGTGTTAAACCATAAACGCAATATTCTTGTTAATCTAGAAACGCGTTTTAAACTTAATATTAGTATTGAAGCAGATGATAGCATTGGAACACAACATCTTATTATTTCTAAGGGTACAATAGCAGAAACAATTTCTCAGCCGGTTTTAGAAGATGATAATAAAGAAGAAACTGAAAATGAAATCCTCATAAATAATTTTTCTATCGAAGATAAAACGCTTATTGAAACAAATCAGAAACGTCGGCCTAAAAATCATTTAGGTGAAATGAATGACAATTCTCTTTCTACTGCTCGGAAAAAAGACGACGTGCTGAATGATGATTCTCGTCGTCGAGGGGGCGCGCGTCGTCGGGGACGTCGAGGGGGGCGTCGTAATCAGGAGAATGGTTTTTATCAAATTCGTATTCCTTACGCAGAACCGGTAGGAGATTTTGCTAAACAAGCCTTAGAAGAAATTAAAACGGCATATCGCAAACGACGTATTCCACATACAAAATCTATTCAATTTGAAGAAACTGAAAATGACACACAACTCTCGGCTATACAACAAGATGAAACCATAAAGATTGATACGGCTGCTACACCTAAAAAACGTAAAACGCGTTCTTCAAGAGTAGTACAAAATCAATACGCTACTGAAAACGATCAAAAGATAGCAGTACCAGAATCTTTAGAAGAAAAACCTACAGTTCGCTCAAAACATAAAGTTAAAACAAAAAAAGTAGATGAAATTCTTCATGAGGTAGTGGAAAAAACGCTTCAAAATAATAAAGCAACACGCAAAACACGTAAAAAATCATCTTCTAAAGAAATAACGGCAATAAAAGAAATATCAAAACCAAAAACTGTAAGTGAAAAACCAATTGAGCCAACTTTCTCCAAAGTTGAAGAAAAAATCAATCACTCTGTTGTGATATCATCGACGCTTAACGATACCCCAAAAACTCAGCGTACTGGCTGGTGGAAACGCAGAAATCCTTCCAAAAATTAAATATAAAAAACCGCCACAAATTATTTGTGGCGGTTTAAATAAGCAAACATAATAAATGCCTTCTTATGTTGCGCACTTATTAATTTTGTTTAGCTCTTTCTTGTTCAGCACGCATACGATCTTCAATCTCTTTTTGCTTTGATTGAATGGCTTGTTGCAGCTTTATTTGCTCTTGTTGAAAATCTTTTTCCTCTATACCAGGGCCTGTGTATGCAGTAGTAAATCCATTAAGAGAAAATTCAATAGGATTAGCTGAACCACGAAAATTAATCGTAGTTACAACCATTCTCGAGCCGCTTTTCATAGCTGTAATAAGCTTATCATCTAAGACATCATTGGCAATACAACTTGGCCCATTACAGATAATATAAGGAACTTTTTTAGAAAAATTATCTCCTATCTGAATATGAACACCTTCTGGCAAAAAACGACCTGTAGGAACTTGAATACCTATACGTTTTTCATTTTGCTTCCCTTTTATTTCAACAAGATTAAAAGCCGTCAAAGGCTGTCCAGTATTTGATAAAACAGTGTTCATTGTATTGCAAACATCAACATCATGCTGCTTGCTGCACACCTTATACCAACCTTGAGATAAAGTTTGCGCTCCTGCAGAAGTATGAATTGTAAAAAAAAGGGCCATAGCTCCAGCTAATCCTGAAACAACAGAACAGATATTTTTATGCGACATGATTAAGTTAATCCTTTCAACGCGCTTTTATAATAACCCAAACAATAGGAATACTAAATATAATTTCAATCAAGTGTATTAAATTAAACCAATGAAATGACACCCTCTTCTATGCTTCTTACTTCAATATAAAGAGAAAAGTCAAATTTGGGAAAAAAAGCTATAAATAGCCACTTAAATTCTTATGCACTCATGTACAAAATCCCCCTTTTATGGCATCAGTATTCTACGGAATTTATCCATAAAATACCCTAGTGCAGTGAAACAAGTTAAGATTACATAAACGAATCAATATTGCAATATAATTAAAGTAGACTCCTATGTTATTCTATAGATTTCATTATTTTAAAGCTTTTTTTATATTTATACCTCTTCTTTTAAGCAAAAGCGTTCTAGCAACAGGTATTGCAATGCATGGAACGCCTAAATTGTTAGAAAATTTTCAATATTTTCCTTATGCATCTCCTGACGCCAAGCAAAAAGGCAAAGTCACTTATGGTGTTGTTGGAACATTTGATAGTTTAAATCCCTTCGTTATTCGCAGTTTTAGAACAACGGCAAGAGGACTTTTCTCTGATGAACAATTTTCTGGTCTTGTTTACGAAACAATGATGGTACGCTCTCGTGATGAAGCTTTTACACTTTACAGTCTCTTAGCAGAAAAAGTTGAATTAAACAATGAGCGCACTGAAATTACTTTTTTTCTTAATCCAAAGGCGCGTTTTTCGGATGGAAAACCTATAACAGTTGAAGATGTTTTATTCACAATAAAGCTCCTTAAAGATAAAGGAAGACCTCCTTTTGATCGTTATATGAAACGTATAGAATCCATTGAAAAAATTGGAGATTATGGTATTAAAATACGTTTTCCACACTCAAAAGACCGTGAATTTCCACTTCTTTTAGCTGGTGTAATGCCCATATTACCAAAACATGCTATTAATGTTGATGACTTTGAAAAAAATGGGCTGAATAAGATTCCAGGAAGCGGTCCCTATATTATTGAACATGTTGAGCTTGGTGAACGGATTATCTATAAGCGCAATCCTCATTATTGGGGGAAAGATCTTCCTGTTAATAAAGGTTTAAATAATTTTGATACTATTCAAATTGAATATTTTCGTAATAATATGGCACTTTTTGAAGCCTTTAAAAAAGGTATGATTGATGTTTTTATTGAAACAAATCCAAGTCGTTGGCAACACTCTTATAATTTTCCAGCTGTTCGTGAAGGTCTTGTTATTAAAGAAAAATTTTTAAAGGGAACTCCCGCTGATCTCATGGGTTTTGTTTTTAATACCCGTCGCGCAGTTTTTAAAGACAAAAGAGTAAGACAGGCTTTATCAATACTTTTCGATTTTGAATGGGTCAATCATCACCTTTTTAATAATATCTATACCAGAACGGAAGGTTATTGGGATGGTTCTATCCTGTCATCTATTGGAAAACCAGCAAACGAAAAAGAAAAAGCACTTTTGGCTCCCTACCCTGATGCAGTTCTTCCTGAAGTTATGAATGGAAGTTGGCGTATCTCCAAAACAGATGGCTCAGGCTTGGATAGATCAATCGCAGAAAAAGCTTGGAAACTCTTACAAAAAGCAGGCTTTACTCAAAAAAACAACAAAGCTATTGCTCCTAATGGTCTACCTTTTCGATTTGAAATTATGACTCAATCACTTGAAGAAGAAAAGGTTGCACTTGCTTTTCAAAGTACGTTGTCTCGTCTTGGTATTCATGTTGAAATAAGGACCGTTGATGATAGCCAATACCAAAATCGTTTAGGAATGTTTGACTATGACATGATTATAGCAAAATTAAAAAATTCTCTCTCACCAGGAAATGAACAAATAAATCGTTGGAGTTCAGCTTCTCGAGATTTAAAAGGAAGTTTTAATTTTTCTGGAGCAGCTAATCCTGCTATAGACGCAATGATAACGGCGATGCTTGATGCACACTCAGATGTTGATTTTATTGCGGCAGTTCGTGCCTTGGACAGAATTCTTATTTCTGGAAGCTACTATATACCCCTCTATCATTTGCCTGAACAATGGATAGCACGTTGGTCATATATTAAGCATCCTGCTTATACATCACTTTATGGATATCGCCTACCGGCTTGGTGGCGTGAATAAAAGATTCTATTATCAAAAAAATCAAAGAGATAAATTTATCTGACAGTTTTTAAAAGATGCTTGAATTCATTTTACTGGACTTTTAATTACATCTACATAAACTAGCAATTAAAATATTAAAATAACATATCCAAAGCATAATATTATTTTATTATTTAAAAATATATTTTTTATTTTATAAAACTTTTAATAAAACAAACATAACTATTTCTTATTAAACCATTCTCGAATATAAAAAAGCATACTGTTTATAATGTTTTTTCTTTTATTTGGGAAAACTATATTATGTACTTCTTCAAAGGTTCTGCAAACCATAGGTATATTTCTCAAAGAGGAATCTCCACGCACCACAGCATTCTTTATAGTATTATATAACTCTTTTTTTAGATTATCAGGGCCTGTTATTAGAAGTTCTTTAATATTTTTGACTAACTTTATATCTATTGAACTAACTGCATATTTCGTCCAAATAAAATCCTTCTTTTTCCAATCAAACTCCTTACGTAAAACAGCAGCGATATCACTATGTAGTAGACTTCCCAAAGCTCTGCACGAAACAATAAAAATGAGATAACTTTTTATTATTTCATCATTGTTCCAAACACCTTCACTCATTTTCCATTCATTAAATAATTGTGTTTTTTCAGATATTCTTTTGCTTTAGCAAATTTTTCTTCATATTCTCCTTCTTCGTATTCTTTTGCTATATACGTTCTATATATCAAATTTAGTTTTCCTTCAGCTAATTTGTTTAATTTTAAAGTAAGTCTAAAATGTTCCTCACTAAGATCATTTTGTTTCTGCAAAAGCTTACTTTGTTCATGCAAAACTTTGTAGTATTTTGTACTAGGAATGCGCTTTATCAAAAGATTTAATTCATCCAGTTTTTCTTCAATAAACTCGATTTCATTATCAACAATGATTCTTTTTTCTTTAAAACGTTGATATTTTTCATCAAGAGTTTCATAAAAAAAAATTCAGCATGAACATTTTTTATATCATATATTAAAGTAAGTAATAAAAAAGCTATAATGAGCAATCTTTGTAATGAAGAAATCATATTATTCCACTTTAAGTTTATATAAATGCTTATAAATAGCACCTTTTATTTTTATAATAGTGTTGCTTAATATATTTGTCTGTTTGTATCAATATGTATTATAATAAATAACTCAAAAAGAGAATTTTTATATAAGCAAAATTTTATGAAAACTTTAAATGTTGTGTAGAAATATTCTATAATAAATAATGGTTTTAAATCTATAGGAAAAGTTTTAACCTAAAAAGAACATTTCTCTGCCATTTCTACGAGCTGTTTCACAATCGTTGCCGCTCCAACAAGTCTTTCATTAACTGTAGACCAATTTTGAATAAAAGCAATAGTTTGGTCTTGTCTAATTTTTACCATTGAACCTTTTTTTGCGACCCACTGGACAAGCGCAGCACTATTTGCAAAATAATTATTGCGAAATTTTATAACAATACCTTTTGGTCCAATATCCAATTTTTCTACATGCGCTTTTCTACATAATATTTTTATATAATAAACTTTAAGAAGATGTTGAACTTCAAGTGGTAAAGGTCCAAAACGATCAATTAACTCAGCTGCAAATTCATCAATTTGTTCTAAATCATTAAGTTCTGTTAAACGACGATAAAGTCCTATGCGTAACGGTAAATCAGGCACAAAATTTTCTGGTATAATCGCGGTTGTATCAAGGGAAATTTGAGGTGACCATTGTTTATCTTCGCTCTGTTCTCCATCTTTTAATTCAGCAACGGCTTCTTCAAGCATTTTTTGATAAAGTTCAAATCCAACTTCTTTTATATGCCCTGATTGCTCTTCGCCTAAAAAATTTCCTGAACCGCGAATATCCATATCATGGCTTGCCAATTGAAAACCTGCCCCCAATGTATCAAGAGATTGTAAAATTTTAAGACGACGATCAGCAGCAGGGGTTAAAACTTTACCTGAAGGATAAGTAAAGAGTGCATAAGCACGTTGTTTTGAGCGCCCTACTCTACCACGCAATTGATAAAGAGCAGCAAGACCAAACATTTCAGCACGATGCACAATTAATGTATTGGCAGTTGGAATATCAAGACCTGATTCAATAATGGTTGTCGATAACAAAACATCGTATTGTCCATCATAAAATGCATTCATAATATCATCAAGTTGTCCAGCGGGCATTTGTCCATGCGCTATAACGAACTTGAGCTCTGGTACATGCGTTTTAAGGTATTCTTCTACAGAAGCAAGGTCTGAAATGCGCGGACAAACATAAAAACTTTGTCCACCACGGTAGTATTCTCGAAGCAATGTTTCGCGTATAACAAGTGAATCAAACGGTGAAATAAAAGTACGTACAGCCATTCTATCAATAGGTGGAGTGGTTATCAATGAAAGTTCTCGTACCCCTGATAATGCTAGTCCTAAAGTGCGTGGAATGGGAGTTGCTGAAAGTGTAAGAACATGAATATCGCTTTTAAGTTCTTTTAGACGTTCTTTGTGTTTAACACCAAAATGCTGCTCCTCGTCAATAATAAGAAGTCCCAACCGTGAAAAATTAACTGCATCACTTAAAAGCGCATGCGTTCCAATGGCAATATCAATAGTACCATCTGAAATCCCTTTTTTGACTTGTGCGAGTTCTTTAGCTTTCACAAGTCTTGATGTATGACCAATTTTAACAGGTAATCCTTGAAAACGTGAAATAAAAGTCTTGTAATGTTGTCGTGAGAGCAATGTTGTAGGCACAACAACGGCAACCTGATATCCATTTAATGCAGCAACAAACGCGCTTCGAATAGCTACTTCTGTTTTTCCGAAGCCAACATCGCCACATATTAAGCGATCCATTGGTTTGCCTGATGCCAAATCCTCTAATACAGCATCAATGGCGTTCATTTGATCTTCTGTCTCTTCATAAGGAAAGCATGCAACAAACTCATCAAATGGTCCAATTGGCGGAATCAAAGCAGGTGCAGAACGCATAGCACGCTCTGCAGCTATACGGATTAATTGACCAGCCATTTCCAATAAATATTTTTTTAGCCGTGTTTTACGTACTTGCCAAGCAACACCACCTAACTTGTCTAACGCTACATCTGCTCCCTCTGATCCATAGCGTGAAAGAAGTTCGATATTTTCAACAGGTAAAAAAAGTCTATCACCTCCAGCATATTTAATTTCAAGACAATCTCGTAAAATTCCAGTCGTCATGATAGTTTTAAGACCAACAAATTGCCCAATACCATGATCGATATGAACAACCATATCACCAGAATTTAAAGCTGCAATTTCAGAAATAAAATTTGTATTGTGTTTGCATCGTTTGGGTGATCTTATGAAACGATCACCAAGGATATCCTGTTCTGCTATGACAGCAAAATCTTCTACTTCAAAGCCGTGTTCTATCCTTAGAACAGCTGCTAATATACGATCACGTGGTGTTGCTTTAACAGTTTGTAATGATTTTACAATATCTATTTTTTTTAATCCATGTTCTTCAAGAATCTGTACCAAACGATTGAGAGATCCTTCACTCCAACAAGCTAAAAGTATTTTTTTACCAGCTGCACGCAATGAAGCAATATGATCAATAACAGATGAAAAAACATTTTTTTCTTGCGCATTGCGCTCTTTTACAAAATCATATCCCGGCTTCACATGTGTGTGAACAACAGTTTGTTCAAAAGTTTGTGGAACATTAAAAGGAATAAAATCAATATGTCGTTCAGATTGTTGCACAATTTCCAAAACACTCTTTGGCGTTAAATAGAGAAGGCTAGGCTCTATTGGATGATAAGAAGTAAAACCTTCATTATCATTTTCATGTTCTTTGCGTGCATCATAATAATCTTCAATAAGGCGATAGCGCTCGATGAGCGCTTCTTCTATAAGATGTTCAAAAACAATTGGTATGCTGCCACAATGATCAAAAAAATTATCAAGATTTTCATAAAAAAATGGTAGCCAATGTTCCATACCGGCAAAACGCCGCCCTTGGGAAATTGCTTCATAAAGCATATTGTTTTTTTGTGATACACTAAATGCGCGAGTATAATTGCTTTTAAAGCAGCTGATGCGTTCAGCTGTAAAAACAATCTCACTCATTGCATGTAATAAAAGCTCAGTTTTTTTGTTTGTTGTTCTTTGAGTTTCTGGATCAAATGTGCGGATACTCTCTAAGGTATCTCCAAAAAAATCAAGACGCAAAGGCTCAACATCCGTAGGAGAAAAGATATCAAGAATTCCTCCTCTCACAGCAAATTCACCAACATCACGGACAACCGTAACACGATCAAAACCATTGGATTCTAAAAATTGAATGAAATGCCCCATATTATTACGTTGACCAACGCGTGCACGGATAATCTGTGTTTCTATCATTGTACGGGGAGGCAATTTTTGTATAATTGCATTTGCTGTTGTTAATATAATCGCAGCCTGTGGATTTTTGCGTAAATTTGTTATATCTGCCAAAGTCGATAGGCGACGTGCCATAACAACAACTCCTGGTGACACGCGATCATAGGGTAAACAATCCCATGCAGGAAATTGAAGTATAGGCAAATTGGGCTCAATAAAATTTAAAACTTGCTGTAAATGCGCAATTTTTGTTCCATCACGAAGAACATAGAGAAGTGGTTTACCTTGTGCAATTTCTGAACGCAATTGTGCAAGTGCAAAGGCTTCAAATCCATCAGTAATTCCATCAAAGATCATATGGGAAGAAGTATTTTGTGGAGTGATAGTTTTTTTTAATATAGGCATCGGAATTAATTTAAATTTATATAAACATGGTAATTTATGATGTCACGAAAAAGCGGACTATCAACTTTAGAGGGAGGAGAAATTTCTCCTGTAATCCACGTTAATAAATCACGATCATCAAAAGACATAATGTACTCAAGTTCAAAAACCGTTTTATCACTCATTCCAGCAATATGTGCATCTACATAATGTCCAAAAATAAGATCCATTTCACGAATACCACGATGCCACGCACGAAAAATCAATCGACGACGACGCACATCTAATTGATTTTTGTCAACGACAAAAACTGTCATAAAAGTCTCCTCGAATTGAACAAAAGTGATATAAATTCAGTTTTCAATTTGCACAATAAATTTTGCCCCTAACTTAAGGAAGTTCAATAATCTTTTTTTCTTTAAGCGTAATTCGGCGATGCATTTGTTTAGCCAAAGCGTAATTATGTGTTGCAATAAGAGCAGAAAGACCAGATTGACGAACAAGCGCAGATAAGGCTTGAAAAACATACGCTGAAGTTACAGGATCAAGATTTCCTGTAGGTTCATCAGCCAAAAGAACTGAAGGACCATTTGCTACTGCACGTGCAATAGCGACGCGCTGTTGTTCACCACCGGATAATTCCGATGGACGGTGATTAGCACGATGTAAAACACGCAGATATGTTAGCAATTTAAGTGCACGATCTTCTGCTATAGATTTTTTAAATCCTGCTATCATTTGCGGTATCATGACATTTTCTAAAGCCGTAAATTCTGGAAGTAAGTGATGAAACTGATAAACAAAACCGATATCATTTCGTCTAATAGCTGTTCGCTCACTATCAGACCGTTTTGCACAAGAAACACCCCGTAACATCACATCACCAGCTGTTGGTTTTTCCAATAAACCAGCAATATGAAGAAGTGTTGATTTTCCTGCACCAGATGGTGCAACAAGTGCAACGAGTTCTCCGCGATTAAGAATAAAATTCGCTTTATCTAAAATAATAAGAGGTTTATACCCCTCAAAAAAATGTCTTTCAATCCCTACGAGCTCTAAAATAGCCGTCATTACTCATACCTCAAAGCTTGTACAGGATCTAGCCTAGCAGCGCGCCATGCGGGAATGAGGGCCGCTAAAAATGACAAAAATAAAGCCATTATAGCAACAATAACTGTCTGTCCCCACTCAATTTGCGCGGGCAATTTTGTTAAAAAATAAAGTTGAGGATTAAAAACATCAACATTAAATAACCAAGAAATAAAATCCTGAATATGATTAATATTTACAGTCGCTATGATACCAAAAATTAATCCCAATATTGTACCAATAAAACCAATCATCATACCAGTAACTATGAATATACGCAGAATCGCGCTTTGTTGTGCACCCATTGTACGTAAAATTGCGATATCATGGCTTTTATCTTTTACAAGCATAATGAGTCCTGAAATAATATTCAAAGCTGCAACAAGAACAATAAGAGAAAGAATGAAAAACATAACATTTCGTTCAATCTGCAAGGCTGAAAAAAAAGCTTGATTGCGTTCACGCCAATCAATTAAATAGACTTGTTGATCAACAGCTTTCTCCACAACTGGTTTTATTTTCTCAACGGCATCAGGATAATTCAGAAATAATTCTAAAGACTGAATATTTTCTCCCAAATTAAAAAACATTTGTGCTTCATGAAGAGGCATAAAGACAAATATCGAATCATATTCAGACATACCAATTTCAAAAATAGCAATCACTTTGTAAGCTTTAACACGTGGTGTAACTCCAAAAGGAGTTGCATCGCCATCAGGAGTAATGATACGAATATCTCTTCCAACGGTCAGCCCCAATTTTGTTGCCAAACCACTGCCTATCGCGACACCTTCCTCTTTATCAAATCGTGCAAGCGAACCTAATTTAATATTTTGGGATATGGTTTTAAGTTTCTCTAAATCTTGTTTGCGCATACCACGAACTAAAGCCCCAGACCCTCCTTGAAGTTCACCTTGCACAAGCGCTTGTCCCTCAATAACAGGCAAAGCAAATTTTATTCCATTTAGAGACTCTAAAGAAGAAATAAGGGTACTATAATCAGGGAAACTAGAATTAACGGCTTGAACAACAAGGTGTCCATTCATACCAAGGATACGATCGAGAAGTTCAGTACGAAAACCATTCATCACCGCCATAACAACAACCAGGGCAAACACCCCTAACATAATTCCAATGAGAGAAATGATGGAAATAACGGATGCAACAACATGTTTTTTATTAGGAATCATATAGCGAAAAGCAATCATCCACTCATAAGATGAAAACCATTTACTTTTCAACTTCTTCATAACATTGCCTATTCAATTATAGAAAATTGGCTGAGTACTTCTTCAACCGTTAAAGATTTTTTAACACCCGTTTTTCGATCTTTAACTTCAACTTTATTTTGTATAATGCTGTTGGGGCCAACAATAATTTGTGTTGGCAAACCGATTAAATCCATTGTTGCAAATTTTGATCCAGGGCGCTCATTTCTATCATCTAACAATGGATCAAAACCAGCCTGTCTTAATCCGTGATAAAGCATTTCACATGCATACGTGCATTTTTTATCATCGGGCTTCATGTTAATGATTCCTACATCAAATGGAGCCATCGATTTCGGCCAAATAATACCATTTTCATCATGAGAAGCTTCAATCGCTGCTGCAACAAGACGTGAAGGTCCAATGCCATAAGATCCCATAGAGACAACATGTTCTTTTCCATCTTGTCCCATAACTTTTGCTCCCATGGGAGCAGAGTATTTTGTGCCAAAGTGGAAAATATGTCCCACTTCAATGCCACGCGCTGAAAGGCGATTATGATCAGAAACTCTAGCCCACTCTTCTTCATTATGCATTTCTTCTGTCGCTGCATAAAAAGATGTCCACTGTTTAACAATATCAGTTAAAATAGCTTTATTATTAAAATCAATTGAACTGTCTGGAACAGTAAACTCAAGAAATTGTTTATCACAAAATATAGCGCTTTCTCCTGTTTCAGCTAAAATAATAAATTCATGACTGAGTTTACCACCTATTGGGCCTGTATCAGCACGCATAGGAATTGCTTTTAAACCTAGACGAGAAAAAGTACGTAAATAAGCAATAAACATGCGATTATAAGATGTTTGAGAACCTTCATAATCAAGATCAAAAGAATAAGCATCTTTCATTAAAAATTCTCGTGATCGCATCACACCAAAACGTGGGCGGATTTCATCACGAAACTTCCATTGAATATGATACAAACTAAGCGGAAGATCTTTATAAGAACGAATATAGGAACGAAAAATATCCGTTACCATTTCTTCGTTTGTTGGACCATAAAGTAAATCACGCTTTTGACGATCTTTAATACGGAGCATTTCCAACCCATAGTCATCATAACGACCACTTTCACGCCAAAGATCCGCAGACTGAATTGTAGGCATTAATATTTCTATAGCACCAGCTCGCTCTTGCTCTTCACGAATAATCTTACAAACTTTATCGAGTACTTTTTTACCCAAGGGAAGCCAAGAATAGATTCCTGAGGTTTGTTGGCGAATCATACCTGCACGTAACATCAATCGATGAGAAACAATTTCTGCTTCCTTAGGATTTTCTTTTAAAAGTGGAAGGAAATATTGAGAAAGATGCATTGAAATAATTAACTCCTAATCAGATCCATCATATTAGAACAATTTAAATAGAATATATATTTAATCTATAGCGATATTCTGAATGCTTGCAAATATAACGAACAGATTGTTAAAAAAACTTATGTTATTTTCCTTACTAAGCTTAGTTAGAGCGAAAAATGATCTCATAATCCTCTTTTCTCTTTTTTCATTAAAAAGAAAATAACATAATCCTAAAAGGTTTTATTTTGATCGATGTAAAAAAACTGTACAGATAGGTTTTTTTCGCCAAACCTCATAAACAGCTGCTCTTACTGCACGCCGCGTTGCTTCCTGAACAAGTTCATTATTTTTTCGTTTAACGCGTGGGATATTATAAAATGTATTTTCTACAATATCTAAAAGAATATCTTTTAATTTTTCCCCCTCTCCATTACTCTCAGGTAGTCCAAATGTACTCAGACCGATATCATCTAATAACTCATGCTTGCTATTCATATGGAGAGAAACAGCAACATAACCGGCATAGCTTAGTTTTCTACGTTCACGAATTCCTAGCTCATACTCATCTCCAAGAAGACAACCATCTTTATAAATACGACCAACAGGGGCTTGATCAATAACTTCTACAGGTTCTGGTGCAAGACGCAGCATATTACCATTTCTAATATTCCTAACAATTTTAATACCCGCTTGACGTGCTAAAGCAGCTTGAGAAGTAAGGTGTATTGCCTCACCATGCACAGGCACAAGTATTTTTGGTTTTATCCAATCATACATCTGTAAAAGTTCTAAGCGACGGGGATGACCTGAAACATGAACGAGAGCGTCCTCATTTGTGATAACTTTAATTCCCATATCAATAAAACGATTTTGTATCTCAAGAATCGCTTTTTCATTTCCTGGAATACTTCGTGACGAATAAATAATGGTATCACCAGCAGAAAGCGCAATATTTCTCATTTCATTGCGTGAGAGTTTGGCTAGAGCAGCACACGACTCGCCCTGACTTCCTGTAACAACCAAAACAAGATCTTTACGTGAAATATAACCATAATCATCTTCTGTCACAAATGGTGCTAGACCATCCATATAAGCAAGCTCTTGAGCAACCATAATACTGCGTTTAAGAGAGCGTCCAACAATAAGAACCTTGCGTCCAACGAATTCCGCTGCGAGAGCAATGGAACGAATGCGACCAACATTAGAGGAAAAGGTTGCGATTGCAACACGTCCTTCAGCTTTCGAGAGGATTTCACAGAGGCTTGTCTGAACTTGTTGCTCTGATGGTGTTATACCATCTCGACATGCATTTGTAGAATCACAAAGCAATGCCAAAATGCCTTTATTGCCTAAAGCACGAAATCGTTTTTCATCCGTTACAGAACCAAGTAAAGGTGTATGATCAATTTTCCAATCACCTGTATGAATTGCAGTACCTAGAGATGTTGTAATTGCCAAAGATACAGATTCTGGTATTGAATGGTTAACGGCAATAGTCTCCACAGCAAAGGGACCTATTTGAAAACAATCACCAGCTTGAAAAATATTGAATGAAATTTTTTGTGATTCAAAATCTGCTTGTTTTTTAATTTCCAATAATCCTGCTGTAAACGGTGTACAGTAAATTGGAATTTGTAACTTTGGCCATAAATCAAGAACAGCCCCATAATGATCTTCGTGAGCATGTGTTAAAACAAGACCACGCACATTATGTTTTTCGCTTTCCAAAAAACGGATATCAGGAAGTATAAGATCTACCCCTGGTAATTCAGGACCAGCAAAACTAACTCCCATATCAACCAGCAACCACTCACGAAAATGTTGTGGTCCAAAGCCGTAAGCGGCGAGATTCATCCCTATTTCACCTACTCCTCCCAGAGGTAAAAAGACAAACTCACATCCATGATCTGCAGCCATAAACATCTCCTAAATCATCAAGATAATCTGAGGATAAAATAAAATTTTCATAAATTAATAACGATCTGCATGAACACAAGCTGCCAAACCAAAATGAACATCTCCAGCTGTTATAATAGCTTTTTGACCATTTGTTTGTTGTATGATGCAGTTAAAATCATAATCAAGCCCCTCAAAAATACCCTCAATGATTTTTTTATCATTGATTACTTTAACATCTTGTCCAAGATGTGCCGAATGTAAAAGCCATTTTTCGCGGATTATACCACATCCTTCAGGTTGCTTCCAAAGCAGGTAATTTTTAGCAAAATATTCTGTTAAAACTGTAAATAACTGTTCTGGTTCAATATGCAAACCAATATTCTTTAGGCTTGAAGTAAGATAAGGTGCTTCTTCATAATGATGTTTTACATTTATTCCGATACCAATAACCAAAACATTCTGCTTTGACGGCAATTTAAAAATCTCGAGCAAAATACCAGCACTTTTAGCACCTCTGAGCAAAATATCATTTGGCCATTTTAAGCTAATAATAGCATTTTCCTGTTTTTCATCTTTTATCAATTCTTTTATTGTCTCTACCACGCTTACTCCAGCCACAAAACCAAGTTGAGCAGCAGTGTGATGAACAATACCATCAATTAATAAAAGACTAGAATAAAGGTTTCCTTTCGGACTAGCCCATGCCCTTCCTCTTCTTGCTCTACCTTGTAATTGTTCTTGTGCAACAATCCAGAGATAACCTTGATGACCAGTTTGCGCTTTTTGTTGTGCAATAAGATTTGTTGAAGAAACACTTTCGTGTGCTTCAACGGTGTATCCTTGTTTTTGCGCAAAATTTGATAAGATATAAACCATACTCATTAAAATAATGCGGCTGCCGCCTTTTCTGCTAATTCAGTAAACCAAATTCCAAAAAGCGTATAAAATAAAACAAACAATGCAGAAAGACCAAGACAAAACTTAAGCTCTTTCGATAACATAACAAAAGAAGCCTTTGCATCATCAAACCACATAATTTTAATGACTCGTAAATAGTAAAAAGCTCCAACAACGGATGCTATCATCCCAACGACTGCAAGCGGCGTCAGACCGGCATGAACAGCAGCAGAAAATGTATACCATTTTCCAAAAAAACCAGCCATAGGAGGTATACTTGCTAGTGAGAAAAGCTGTATTGTCATCACAACAGCCATAAAAGGATTTGCCTTTATGAGCCCTGAAAGATCGTAAATATTTTCAACATTTCCACTATTTGATCGCATTCCAAGAATAAAAGCGAATGAACCAAGTGTCATACCAAGATAAATAGTCATATAAAGAATAACACTTGTTATCCCGAGCATATCTCCAGCAGCTAAACCAACAAGCGCATATCCCATATGACCAATTGATGAATAAGCCATCAAACGCTTAATATTGCTCTGGCCAATCGCAGCAAATGCACCAAGTATCATTGATGTCAGTGCCATAAACACCAAAATTTGCTGCCATGCAGGCATCGCGCCATCAGAACTACTTAGTGGAATAAAAGTCATAACTACAAGACGAATAATGAGTGCCATAGCGGCAATTTTAGGAGCACCAGCAAAAAACGCTGTAATAGGTGTAGGTGCTCCTTCATAAACATCTGGAGTCCACATATGAAATGGAACTGCAGAAATTTTGAAAGCTAAACCTGCTAAAATAAAAACAATTGCAAAAATAACCCCCAGTTGTAAATTTTCACCTTTTAAAGCAATAGCAATTTCGTGAAAACCAATTTGACCAGTAAAACCATACAGCAAAGAAATACCATATAGCAATAATCCTGAAGATAACGCTCCTAAAACAAAATATTTTATACCAGCTTCAGAAGACTTTACATTATCACGATTGATTGCAGCAAGAACATATAAAGCTAAAGATTGTAATTCCAATCCCATATAAAGTGAAAGCATATTACCCGCTGAAATCATCAACATCATGCCAAGAGTTGCGAAAAGAACAAGCACAGGAAATTCAAATATATCGATTTTTTGAGAACTGTTAAAACCAATAGACATAATAAGAGCAAAAAGTGCACCAATAAGCGTTAAAATTTTCATATAACGGCCAAAAGAGTCAATGATAAGCGTATTGGTTTGAAATAAGCCACTTTTCGGAAAAACAACAATCATAACAATAGTTGCAACAAAAAGAGCAATAGCAAGCCCTGTTACAGTTAAAGAAGAACGTGTATTGGAATAAACACCAACTAAAAGTAACACTACCCCCCCTAATGCTATTAAAATTTCTGGAAGAATTAAAACTAATTGTGCTATCATTTCATTTTGCATGTGCATTCTTCTCTGATCTAGTGCAGTTTATTGATGAGGGCTTCTACGGAAAACGCTGTCGCTTTAAGAACAGGCGTTGGATAGACACCAAAAAATATTGTCAGAATAACCATTGGATAAAGAATTAATTTTTCTCTTGAAGAAAGATCTATAAGGACCTTTAAATTCTCTTTATCCAAAGAACCAAAAACCACACGCTGATAAAGATAAAGTGCATAAGCAGCCGATAAAATAACACCCGTTGTAGCAAAAATAACAACCAATTTATTTACTTGAAAAACACCTATTAAAGTTAAAAATTCACCTAAAAATCCTGAACTTCCAGGTAAACCAACATTTGCCATAGTAAAAATTAGAAAAACAACAGCATATTTGGGCATATTATTCACTAAACCACCAAAAGCTGAAATTTCACGTGTATGCAAACGATCATAGATAACCCCAACACAAAGAAACAAAGCCGCTGAAATAATCCCATGCGATAACATTTGGTAAATAGCTCCTTGAATCCCCTGTTCATTCGCAGCAAAAATGCCCATTGTTACATACCCCATATGCGCTATCGAAGAATAAGCAATAAGTTTTTTTATATCATTTTGAACAAGCGCAACCAATGATGTATAAATAATAGCAATAAGCGATAAAGTAAAAATCAAAGGTGCAAAATCAGCGGAGGCAAGAGGAAACATTGGTAAAGAAAAACGAAGAAAACCATAACCACCTAATTTGAGTAAAACACCAGCTAAAATAACCGAACCAGCCGTTGGTGCTTCCACGTGAGCATCAGGCAGCCATGTGTGAACTGGCCACATTGGCATTTTAACTGCAAAAGAAGCAAAAAATGCGAGCCATAACCATATTTGCATCTGTGCAGGAAAGGAATAATTGAGCAAAGTTGGTATATCAAGGGTTCCGGCTTCCCAATATATAGCCATAAGGGCAACCAACATAAGCACTGAACCAAGTAAAGTGTATAAGAAAAATTTTATGCTTGCATAAACACGCCGTTCTCCTCCCCAAACACCTATAATAATAAACATTGGAATAAGGCTGCCTTCAAAAAAAACATAAAACAGCATCGCATCAAGAGCACAAAAGACTCCAATAACAGCAACTTCAAGCAGAAGAAACGCAATCATATAAGCTTTTAATTTATCTTTAATGTTTTCCCAACTCGCTAAAATACAGAAAGGCAAAAGAAAAGCTGAAAGAACCACAAAAAGAACAGAAATGCCATCAATACCCATATGGTAGTGAATACCATTCCCTAACCAATTGAATCTCTCAACCATTTGGAAACTAGGATTCTTATTATCAAACCCTGCCCAAATAATTAAGGAAATAATAAAAACAAACACAGTCGTAAAAAATGCTACATTGCGTATATTATGCCGTGCTACTTCACTATCATCTTTGATAAATAAAATCAGAAGCACACCAACAAGTGGTAAAAATGTAACCGTAGAAAGGATAGGCCAATCAATCATCAGTTTACGCCCCCGATCATCATCCATGTGATCAATAATGCAACACCTATAAGCATCGCAAATGCATAGTGATAAAGATAGCCTGTTTGCATCCGAACAACTTTATTGGTAATATCAACGACACGTGCTGCAATGCCATTAGGACCTAGACCATCAATAATTTTACCGTCTCCCACTTTCCAAAGAAAGGAACTCACTCTGAAAGTAGAACGAACAAACAAAAAGTGATATAATTGATCAAAATACCATTTTTGATAAAGAAAATTGTACACTCTTGGCATAACTCCAGCCAATTTTTTGGGAAGAGAAGGAAAAGAAATATAAAATAAATAAGCTAAGATAAATCCAAGAAACATTGCTATAAATGGCAACCATTTTACCCAATCAAATACATGATGTGCATCATGACGAATATGATTGTAACTGCTTGTAAATAATGCTTCCTTCCAAAAGGCATCATATAAATCACCAAAAAAGTAAGGCTGAAAAACAACACCAGCAAATATTGCTCCAAGAGATAAAATAAGCAATGGAACCAACATAATCAGAGGGGATTCATGAACATGATGCATAACATCAACTGTAGCTCGTGGTTTTCCATGAAATGCCATAAAGATAAGTCGCCATGAATAAAAACTTGTTAATAAGGCAGCAAAAACAAGAAGATAGAAAGCATATCCTGCAGCAATATTATGGGATGCAAAAGCAGATTCTATAATGGCATCTTTTGAAAAAAAGCCCGCTGTACCAAACACTGTCCCTGGAATTCCAACTCCTGTCAAGGCAATGGTTCCTATTATCATCATCCAATAAGTTACTTTTATATGTTTGCGTAATCCACCCATCTTTCGCATATCTTGTTCATCAGATACTGCATGAATGACAGAGCCCGCACCAAGAAACAATAAGGCTTTAAAAAAAGCATGGGTAAAAAGATGAAAAACAGCTGCTCCATAAGCTCCAACACCAAGAGCAACAAACATATAACCAAGTTGTGAACATGTAGAATAAGCAATCACACGTTTAATATCATTTTGCACCAATCCTACAGTCGCTGCAAAAAATGCCGTCGTTGCGCCAACAATAATAATCACTGTCAAAGCAGTTGAAGAAAGTTCAAAAATTGGTGACATACGCGCAACCATAAAAACACCAGCTGTTACCATTGTTGCGGCATGAATAAGTGCTGATACAGGAGTTGGTCCTTCCATTGCATCAGGAAGCCAAGTATGTAAAAGAAATTGTGCTGATTTGCCCATCGCACCAATAAATAACAAAAGACATGTAACAGTAATTGCCGCTTGTCCATTAAGCTGCCAACCTAAAAATGTCATATTTTGTAGAAAGCTATTGTCTGCAGCTTTTGCAAAAATAGAAGCAAAATCAACCGATTGAAATAAAACAAAAATACTAAAAATTCCTAAGAGGAAGCCAAAATCTCCAACGCGATTAACTACAAAAGCTTTCATTGCAGCTTTATTAGCAGAATCTCGCTGAAACCAAAAACCAATGAGCAAATAAGAAGCAAGCCCCACACCTTCCCAACCAAAAAACATCTGCAGCAAATTATTGGATGTCACCAACATAAGCATCATAAATGTGAAAAGAGAAAGATAAGAAAAAAAACGGGACCTTGAAGAATCATGATGCATATAGCCAATTGAATAAATATGCACTAATGCCGAAACACTGTTCACAACAATAAGCATAACAGCCGTTAATGTATCAATATGTAGGGCCCAATTAAAGCTTAGATTACTGACAGCGAGCCAATTTAATACCGATATATCAACCACCGGTGCATGACCAAGTGCAATATTAAAAAAAACTATCCATGACAGTATGGCAACAATCACCATAAAACTGCATGTTATTAATTCATTAACGCGATCTCCTAGATTTTTTCCACCCAAAGCAGCAATTAAAAAACCTAACAGTGGAAGAAAGACGATCGTATAATATATCATTGGCTAGCCTTTCATCACATTAACATCTTCAACCGCAATAGAACCACGATTACGAAAGAAAACAACAAGAATCGCCAAACCAATCGCGGCTTCAGCAGCTGCTACTGTTAAGATAAATAAAGCAAATATCTGACCAATCAAATCATGAAGAAATGCTGAAAATGCAACAAAATTAAGATTAACTGAAAGCAATATGAGCTCAATAGACATCAAGATAATAATCACATTTTTTCTATTGAGAAAAATTCCTGCAATACCGATTGTAAACATCAAAGCAGAAACAATGAGATAATGCGTAATATTAATGTACATAGCCCCCCCCCTTAAATGCCCTTACCTGATTCAACCTGTTTGATTTCAATTGCATTTTCTACTGTCCGAGAAACCTGCACAGCAATAGATTGTCGCTTTACACCTGATTTATGACGAAGTGTTAAAACAATTGCACCAATCATTGCAATTAAGAGAATGATCCCAGCAATTTCAAAATAGAAAACATAATCTGTATAAAGAATATCACCTAAAGCCTGTGTATTTGTTCGCTGCATTAAGTCTGGCATTGGTTGTATAATACGTGTTTTAAGAATTGGAGAAAAATGACTGCCTACAAAAACAACAATTAATTCTACAGCGATGATACCTCCAATAAGAGCTCCAATAGGAGCATACCGTAGTACACCATTTTTCAACTCAGCAAAATCAACATCAAGCATCATAACTACAAATAAAAATAAAACTGCTACTGCGCCAACATAAACAACAAGGAGAATAAGCCCCAAAAATTCCGCTCCTGCAAGCAAAAACAAAGCAGCAGCATTAAAAAATGCTAATATTAAAAACAAAACAGAATGTACAGGATTACGTGCTGTAATAACAATAATCGCACTTACAAGCATAATAAAAGCAAATAAATAGAAAAATGCCGCCGCTAGACCTGTTAGCATAGGCTTCTCCTCAATTAATCATACAATTGGTATAAAACTTTATACCGGATTACAATTTATCGGAAAAATTATCCGACACCTCATTTAATGATACACTTAACGATAAGATGCATCCATCAATATATTACGAGAAATTTCTCGTTCCCAACGATCACCATTTAATAAAAGCTTTTCCTTATCATAATAAAGTTCTTCTCGTGTTTCTGTTGCAAATTCAAAATTTGGGCCTTCAACAATAGCTTCAACGGGACAAGCTTCTTGACAAAAACCGCAGTAAATACACTTAACCATATCTATATCATAACGAACAGTTCTACGTGTACCGTCATTACGCCTCGGCCCTGCTTCAATAGTAATAGCCTGTGCAGGACAAATTGCTTCACATAATTTACACGCAATACAACGCTCTTCACCATTTGGATAACGACGAAGTGCATGTTCTCCACGAAAACGCTGAGATACAAAACCCTTCTCATAAGGATAATTAATCGTAGGTTTTGGTGCAAAAAACTGACGCATTGCTAGAAAAAAAGCACTCACAAACTCCAATAAAAGGAGCGATTTTGCTGCCTGAAGAAAGACTAACACCGTAAAAACCTCCTTTTAAACAAAGTCTGTATACTTTAAAAAAGCAGCGGTTATCACAACCATTGCCAATGAGAGAGGAAGAAAAACCTTCCAACCAAGCCGCATGAGCTGATCATAACGATAACGTGGAACAAACGCTTTGACCATAGCAAACCAAAAAAATACAAAACAGACTTTTAAAACAAACCAAATAATACCGGGAACCCAATTAAGCCACCAAACATCTAAAGGAGGTAGCCAACCGCCTAAAAATAAAATAGTAGTTAGCGCGCACATTAAAACAATAGCAACATATTCTCCAAGAAAAAAGAGCATATAAGGTGTTGAAGAATATTCAACCATGTGACCAGCAACAAGTTCAGATTCTGCTTCCACCAAATCAAAAGGAGGACGATTTGTTTCTGCAAGCGTAGAAATAAAAAAGATAATAAACATTGGAAAAAGAACAAGCCAATTCCAATCAAGAAAACTATTAAAAGGAAGCCCAAGAGTTGTTCCAAGCCCATAACTTTGTTTCTGCACAATTGTTGTAAGGTCCAGTGATCCACTTATTAAAATGACAGTTACAAGTACAAACCCAATAGAAACCTCATATGAAACCATCTGTGCTGCCGAACGAAGTGCTCCTAAAAAAGGGTATTTTGAGTTCGACGCCCACCCCCCCATAATAACACCATAAACTTCAAGAGATGAAATAGCGAGGATATAAAGTAAACCAACATTGATATGCGCAACTTCCCATCCTTCATTAACAGGGATTACAGCCCAAGTTGATAAAGCTAGTGTAGCAGAAACAAAAGGCGCTAAAAGAAAAACTCCTTTATTTGCACCAGCAGGTATAATAGGTTCCTTAACAACAAATTTAATTAAATCTGCAAAAGACTGCAATAATCCCCATGGACCAACAACATTGGGACCACGCCGCAATTGCACTGCTGCCCAAATCTTTCGATCTGCATAAAGAAGATAAGCAACCAATACCAAGAGAACAACCAAAAGAAGAAGTGTTTTCCCAACGATAATGAGTAATGGCAACAACCAAGTTATAAAGAAATCATACATCATTATTCCTTTTCCCCAGTCCTTACTCTACAGCTTGTATAGTACGGCTTTTTGCAAGTGATGAACATTCAGCCATAACTGCAGAAGCACGCGCTATCGGATTTGTCAAATAAAAGTCTTTAACCATAGAAGTAAAAACTTGTGCTTTTAGGGCAACTATCTGTGAACTAAGCACTTTAAGATCATTTATACTGGAAGGTACAATATCATCAATGGCATAAAGATGCGGATAATCATTAAAAAGCTTCTGTCTTAACTGAGAAAGCGAATCAAAAGGAAGTTTTTGTCCTAAAACATCCGATAAAGCACGCAAGATAGCCCAATCTTCTTTTGCTTCACCAGGGGCAAAACCAGCTCGATTGGTCATTTGAACACGTCCTTCTGTGTTTACATAAAGTCCTGATTTTTCAGTGTAAGCAGATGCGGGTAAAATCACATCAGCTGCATGTGCACCATTATCACCATGACTACCAATATAAATTGTAAAAGCTTTTGTATTGGCTAATTCTATTTCATCTGCACCAAGCAAAAATAAAACTTCACAGGTTTTAAGAATATTCTCAACCCCAAGTTTGGAAATAAAACCTATATCCAATCCCCCAACAATTGATGCTGCATTATGAAGTACTCCAAATCCGTTCCATTCTTCACTAAGAGCTCCGACATTATCAGCTAATTTGGCAAGATTTTTTAAAACAGATAGACCTTCTTTACCTAAAACAGCTCCCTCTCCAATTAAAATAAGTGGCCTCTTCGCTTCCTTTAAGACATTTAAAAATGTATCCTCTCCACGAATAAGCGCACTCAATGCTTCCGTACCGGCTCCAAGATAAGAATAAGGATAACGTAAATCGACCTTTTCACCAATTAAAGCAATGGGGAACTGCCCTACCCGTTGGCGCTTTAAAATACGTGCATTTAAAACAGCAGCTTCATAGCGAGGATTAGATCCCACAATAAGCAATGCGTCAGCTTGTTCAATACCGGCAATTGTTGGATTAAAAATATAACTCGAACGCCCTAACTCAGAAGACAATGCCATCCCTCTCTGGCGACAATCAAAGATCCCTGACCCTAATGAAATGAGTAATGTTTTAAGTGCGTACATTTCTTCAATAGAAGCAAGATCACCAGCAATTGCTCCTATTTTTTCTGGCAAGGTTTTAGAAATTACAGTTTTAATTTTTTCAAAAGCTTCCGCCCAACTTACAGGTTGAAGTTTTCCATTTTTGCGTACATATGGTTTATCGAGCCGCTGAGTGCGTAAACCGTCCCAGATAAAGCGCGTCTTATCAGAAATCCATTCTTCATTGATATCTTCATTTGTACGCGGCATAATTCGCATAACTTCACGACCACGACTATCAACGCGAATCGCGCTACCAAGTGCGTCCATAACATCAATTGATTCTGTTTTAACTAATTCCCAAGGACGCGCATGAAATGCATAAGGTTTTGAGGTTAAAGCCCCTACAGGACAAAGATCAATAACATTTCCCTGTAATTCAGAGGTCATTGCTTTTTCGAGATATGTGGTAATTTCGGCATCTTCGCCACGGCCTATCAATCCAAGCTCAGAAATACCCGCCACTTCCGTTGTAAAACGAACACAACGTGTACAATGAATGCACCGTGTCATAACTGTTTTTACAAGTGGTCCAATATATTTATCTTCTACAGCACGCTTATTTTCTGTATAGCGAGAACAATCACGCCCATAAAGCATTGCTTGATCTTGAAGATCACATTCACCTCCTTGATCACACACAGGACAATCCAAAGGATGATTGATGAGAAGAAATTCCATCACACCTTCACGTGCTTTTTTTACCATCTCGGTATTGGTAAAAATTTCTGGCACTTCACCATTAGGACCTAATCGTAAATCGCGAACCCCCATAGCACAAGAAGCTTGAGGCTTTGGAGGACCTCCCTTGACCTCAACCAAGCACATACGACAATTTCCAGCAATTGATAAAGTTTCATGAAAACAAAAACGTGGCACCTCCGCACCAGCTGCCTCTGCTGCCTGAAGTAACGTATAGTAATCAGGGACTTCAATCTCTTTACCATCAACTTTGATATTTATCATCACTCATCCAGCCTGCGGATAATCCACTTAAAATTTATGTCTCATTGTTTTTAAAAATAAAAACCTCTATCCGACCGCTTCTAAAACAATATTTTTTCTTTGAACGACATTTCGCGTATAATTATCAATTCTACGCTCAATTTCTGGACGAAAATTACGTATCAAGCCCTGTATCGGCCATGCTGCCGCATCACCTAGTGCGCAAATAGTGTGTCCTTCAATTTGTTTAGAAACTTCAAACAAAAGATCAATCTCTCGTTTTTGTGCTCTTCCTTCAACCATACGCCCCAAAAGACGCATCATCCATCCTGTACCTTCACGACACGGCGTACATTGACCACAACTTTCATGTTTGAAAAAAGCTGCTATACGCCAAATTGCCTTGATAATATCGGTTGATTTATCCATAACAATCACACCACCAGTACCAAAAGAAGACCCAACATCACGCATTCCATCAAAATCCATGATTGCATCTACCATCTTTTCCCCACGAACAACTGGACAAGAAGCTCCACCCGGAATAACTGCTAAAAGATTATTCCATCCACCACGGATACCTCCGGTATGTTTTTCAATTAATTCACGAAAAGAAATACCAAGAGCTTCTTCAAATGTACAAGGTGCATTCACATGTCCAGAAACCATGAACAATTTCGTTCCGACATTATTTGCACGTCCAATTGAGGAAAACCATGATGACCCACGACGCAAAATTGTTGGAACAACAGCGATAGATTCCACATTATTTACTGTTGTTGGACAACCATAAATTCCCATATTTGCGGGAAATGGTGGCTTAAGCCGAGGTTGTCCTTTTTTCCCCTCAAGACTTTCGAGAAGAGCCGTTTCTTCGCCACAAATATAAGCACCTGCACCATGGTGAATAATAATATCGCATGCATGCCCATATTTTGTTTTTTTGCCAAGTAAATCCGCATCATAGCATTCATCAACTGCAGCTTGGAGAGCTTCACGCTCACGAATATATTCACCACGAATATAAATAAAAGCAACATTTGCTCCCATCGCAAAAGTAGCGATTGCACATCCTTCAATTAAAGTATGAGGATCATGCCGTAAAATATCACGATCTTTACAAGTTCCAGGCTCTGATTCGTCAGCATTTACAACCAAATAATGAGGACGTCCATCACTTTGTTTTGGCATAAAGGACCATTTCATTCCGGTAGGAAAACCAGCACCACCACGACCACGTAAACCCGATGCCTTTATCTCATCAATGATCCAGTCACGACCTTTTTCGATAATTGCTTTGGTCCCGTCCCAATGCCCACGTGACATTGCAGCTTTTAATGATTTATCTTTTAAACCATAAATATTGGTGAAAATGCGATCTTTATCTGCCAGCATACCCCACCTTCTTTTCTATAGCCCATAACATTGTTAGCATTTCCTCAAACGCAATTTTAAAACATCTTTTTAAAAACTCTTAACTTGTTGTCAAATATTGTCGCAATAGGTAAAATCATAAAATATCCCCTCAAAAAATAGCTACTATACGTCCAACCCTTCCTTATCTTTTTTCTTTGAAGACTTCAGTGACGTTTTTTCTTCATTATCAATGAGAGAAGTTAAACCGCTAATTGGCTCCGATGATTTACGATTATTTTGCGGACCAACCGTTATTTCAGAACCTTTCCCTGCTGCAAATGCATCAATAATCTCTTCAAGACGTTCTGCTGTAAGATCTTCATAAGTATCTTTAAAAATCATCACCATAGGAGCATTGACACATGCGCCAAGACATTCCACCTCTTCCCATGATAATGTTCCATCCGAATTGGTAACAAAAGGTTCGTGATGAATTTTTTTCTGACAAACTTTAATCAAATCCTCAGATCCACGTAACATACAAGGAGTTGTACCACAAACTTGAATATGTGCCTTTGTTCCAACTGGTTTGAGTTGAAACTGAGTATAAAAAGTCGCAACTTCCAAAACACGAATATAAGCCATGGAAAGAATCTGCGCAATATGCTCAATCGCAGCACGGCTCACCCAACCATCTTGTTCTTGAGCACGCATTAATAATGGAATCACCGCAGACTGCTCACGTCCTACAGGATATTTTTTTATAGTATTCTTTACCCATACCTGATTTTCTTTTGTAAAAGAAAAATCTGCGGGTTGATAAATATCATCTGCAAGACGGCGCACGGACATTAGCGATCAATCTCCCCAAAAACTATATCAATTGAACCCAAAATAGCTGTAGCATCCGCTAACATATGCCCTCGGGTTAAAAAATCCATGGCTTGAAGATGAGCAAAACCAGGAGCACGCAACTTAACACGATAAGGTTTATTGGTTCCATCAGAAACAAGATATACTCCAAACTCACCTTTCGGAGCTTCCACAGCAACATACACTTCACCAGGAGGTGTATGAAAACCTTCGGTATAAAGTTTAAAATGATGAATAAGCGCTTC
Organism: Bartonella birtlesii IBS 325; assembly: GCF_000273375.1. Lineage (NCBI taxonomy): Bacteria > Pseudomonadati > Pseudomonadota > Alphaproteobacteria > Hyphomicrobiales > Bartonellaceae > Bartonella > Bartonella birtlesii. The sequence goes on along the minus strand of NZ_CM001557.1, from coordinate 1,274,175 downwards.
CATCGAACTTTTCATCTCGCTTCGCTTTGGGGGTACAATTTTGTGATCTAAACTCGAGACTGGTCCATTTTTTTCGGTACTAAGCAAGCGATCCACGCATTGGCGCATAATTCTCGCTGATTGGCGCATTTCTTCCATACGAATCAGGTAACGATCATAACAGTCGCTGTTTTTACCTACAGGAATATCAAATTCCATTTCGTTATAGCATTCATAAGGTTGGCTTTTTCGCAAATCCCATGGCACTCCGGCTCCACGGATCATAACACCAGAAAAACCACGTGCCCAAGCCTCATCAATACTAACAACACCGATATCTACATTACGTTGTTTAAAAATCCGATTTGGCGTTATAAGCGCATCAAGTTTGCCAAGAGCAATAAGAAACGGATCAATAAAATTACCAATATCCTCAATTAAAGATTCCGGCAAATCTTGATGCACACCACCAGGACGAAAATAATTGGCATGAAGACGTGCTCCACATGCACGCTCATAAAAAATCATCAATTTTTCACGTTGCTCAAATCCCCAAAGTGGTGGAGTTAGTGCACCAACATCCATAGCCTGCGTTGTTACATTAAGCAAATGATTAAGAATGCGTCCGATTTCGGAAAACAAAACACGTATTAACTGTCCTCTTTTGGGAATTTCAACGCCCAATAACTTCTCAATAGCAAGCACAAAAGCGTGCTCCTGATTCATAGGAGCTACATAATCTAAACGATCCAAATAGGGGACAGCTTGAAGATAAGTTTTTGTTTCCATTAATTTTTCAGTACCGCGATGCAATAATCCAATATGCGGATCTACACGCTTAACAACTTCACCATCCAATTCTAAAACCATGCGCAAAACCCCATGCGCTGCAGGATGCTGCGGTCCAAAATTAATGTTAAAGTTCCGAACACTGACCTCAGCCACAATCAACCCCTTGCTTTTTTTAAACTTCACATCAAATATTAATAAAAACTTTTATCACACCAACAAATTGATTATTTTAAAGTCTATCATTTCAATTTCAAAAATTCATCAGTTCCAATATTACTTGCTGACATCCGCTTTTTCATCGCACGGCAAAACATATTGTTCTCCTTCCCAAGGAGAAAGAAAATCAAAATCGCGCATTTCTTGCCGTAAAACAACAGGTTCATAAATTACTCTCTTTGCTTCATTATCATAACGACATTCAACAAAACCCGTTACAGGAAAATCTTTGCGCAAAGGATACCCTTCAAAACCATAATCTGTTAAAATCCGCCTTAAATCAGGATGTCCTGAAAATAAAACTCCATACATATCGTACACCTCACGTTCATACCATTCCGCGCCGGGATAAATCGAGCAAGCAGAAGCAACAGGAGTATTTTCATTAGTACGTACTTTAACACGCAAACGCAAATTCTCACGAGGAGATAAGAGCTGGTAAGAGATATCAAAACGTTTATCGCGAGAGGGATAATCAACACCACTAATATCTATAATATTAATAAACTGACAGCAAGAATCATCACGAACAAATGTTAACACTTCTGTAATTGCATCAAGACGCGAAATAATCGTTAACTCACCAAATTCAAGAATGGTTTCCTCAAGTTTATCTCCTAATTTATTTTTTAAATAGGACGCAAATTCGATTAATGATTTATTTATCATAATAATGAAGCTCCTATCGCTCTATAGACCCCGTACGACGGATTTTTTTCTGTAACAATAATAGACCATACAACAATGCCTCGGCCGTAGGAGGGCATCCTGGAACGTAAATATCCACAGGGACAATACGATCGCACCCACGTACAACTGAATAAGAATAATGATAATAGCCACCACCATTTGCGCACGATCCCATAGAGATCACATAACGTGGCTCCGGCATTTGATCATACACTTTTCTTAAAGCTGGTGCCATCTTATTTGTTAAAGTACCCGCCACTACCATCACATCTGATTGACGGGGTGAAGCACGTGGTGCATATCCAAAACGCTCATTATCATAGTGAGGCATCGAACACTGTATCATTTCTATAGCACAACAAGCCAAACCAAAACTCATCCACATTAAAGAACCGGTACGCGCCCAAGTGATTAAAGCATCTGCTGAGGTAACTAAAAAACCTTTATCTGATAATTCAGCATTAATATCACAAAAAAAGCTGTCATCAGTACCTATTAACTTACCGGTATTTGGATCAATAATCCCTTTTGGTTTTGGAGCAATCATCCTAGAATCGTTAGACATTAATCCCATTCAAGAGCTCCTTTTTTCCATTCATATATAAACCCGATAGTCAAAAATGCTAAAAATACAATCATCGACCAAAAACCAAATATGCCTATTGAATTAAATGAAACTGCCCAAGGAAAAAGAAAAGCAACTTCAAGATCAAAAATAATAAACAAAATTGATACTAAATAAAAACGGATATCAAATTTCATACGTGCATCATCAAACGAGTTAAATCCGCATTCATAAGCTGATAATTTTTCGGGATCAGGAGAACGGTAAGCCACAATATAAGGCATAATTAAAAGAACCCCCACAATAACCGCCGAAACAATAATAAAGATCAAAACTGGTAAATAAGAGCTCAATAATTGAGTCATAGTTTTCTTCCATTTTACATGAAATGACCCGGGCTAATGCAATCACTCCACATTGTTAAATCAAACAGATAAATTATTAATTGTTCTGTCTATTTCACTTGGATCACTTCAAGGATATATCAAGCGATACTTTTTTCTTATAAGCATAGGTAACGCAGAGCACAGAAAGACGCAAGTCTTATTCTCATAAACCACATAAAAAGGAGGAAACAACTATCTATAAAGCCCACAAAGCCAACACTTTATGGGACGTAACCCACATATTAAGATATTTATTAAAATGCAGAAGCTCATAAAACAACTTAAAATGGCGCGAGTGACGGGGCTCGAACCCGCGACCTCCGGCGTGACAGGCCGGCACTCTAACCAACTGAGCTACACTCGCATACTTTTTTCTAACCAATTCATCATTGGTACAAGGGGTCGTGTAAGGGGTTCATACGTTTATGTCAAGCAGACTTATGCATTTTTTTAAAAAATCATCAAACATAATCTTTATTCTTGCGTTTGCAAAAATTTTTGCTTAAAGAGTGCCTATTCAATTGCTGTTCATTGGCATTGGGCGATTAGCTCAGCTGGTAGAGCGCCTCGTTTACACCGAGGATGTCGGGAGTTCGAGTCTCTCATCGCCCACCATATAGCTTTATATTACTATTAAGTTATTGATACTTCATATGTTTTTTTAAGTGAGGGATACGTGGATAAAAATTAGGGAATAGGATTTTCTAACATTTCTCTATAAAGCACGCTTCGCACAATGTTTCTAATGTTTCTTTGAAGTCTGCTAACGCTTCTTGATGTAAGCCATCTAAAAGTATCATAAACGCAACAACAGTTTCACGTTGCAACGGAGTAGAAGGCTTTATTATGATGCTTTTTCGACAAGAATAGGCTTCTTTTTTTAAGAGAGAAGCCATAGCTTTATCTAAACCATAAAGCTCTATGATCTTTTCCTCCAGTCCTACAGGAACAGATTTTTTGCCAATCTCGACAGAAGATAAAAATGCTACAGATATAGCTAATTTCTTAGCCATATCTAAAAGGCGTTCGGAGTGATCAATGCGGAGTTTGCGTAAGGTTTTACCAAAGGATGTAAGCATCTAGAAAGTCCTATTAGAGAAGAAATATTTTCTTCTGATTCTAACAAATCTTTTTATGATTTTCCTCAATTATTGCGAATCAAGAGTTCTTTTCGGGGTATTTTTTTAGCCGTACCTGCTGCCCAAAGGGTCTCTAATCTCGTTTATTATTGCGTTCAGAACCTACAACAGCATTCACAAGCGGAGCAATACGATTAAAGGTCATAACAGGGCGACGTTGCTCTTTTAATGCCGCTAAATCAGCCTCATTCCACTGATCTCCATTGTAAAAACGAAAATCCTCCCTTGCATGTTCACGCCATTTGTTCACATGCTCCACATCTTCTTTGTACCAACTCACAAGCTTGCGAAACAAACCTTCCATAGAGAGATCTGATACGTTGCTGTCTTGTCCTAAATGCTCGTAATAACTTCGTGTAGCATACATTATACGAAGTTATACGACATTTCTTG
>NZ_CM001557.1:1259730-1268880 GCF_000273375.1 Bartonella birtlesii IBS 325 | reverse complement strand
GTATGTCCCAATGCATGCAAAAAACTGGACTAAACGCCTGCCCGCATGGATTTCGTTCTAGTTTACGCAATTGGCTTGCTGAAACAACCGATGCCCCCTATGAGGTCGCTGAAACCATTCTAAGTCATACGGTAGGAGGACAAGTAGAGCGTGCCTATCGTCGCACTGACTATCTAGAACAGCGCCGTGTCTATATGGATAAATGGGCGGCTTATGTCACCGGTCAATCTTAAGATATGGGGTGAATAACCCCATGATCTGTGGATAACTTTAGCTCTCTTCTCTCTCATTCTTTCTCAATAAGATTCATAAATTATCACATAAGAAATTATATGATAAAATATTGTTTTCTATGAATAAAACATCTTTCTAAATGAACCAAAATGTGGTTAATAAATAGTTATGATTTGTTCTCATTTTTTGATAGAAAGGATTTTATTATGACAGAAAATGATATTCTTTTGACAGACCGTGAAAGCGCAAAATTGCTTCATATGAGTGTTTCAACATTTCGCCGTTATGTTACCAATGGTTCTCTCCCAAAACCTTTAAAATTTGGCTTTTTATCGCGTTGGTTACAATCGGATCTTATCAATGTCATCGAGCAAGCAAAACAGCAACGTTATAACGACGCGGCATAAAAAGAAAACCTTGTCACGTAAGGACGGACAAGGCTTTCTCAAACTCATCACCCTAAAGTTTAGCATAATCCGTCCTATGGTGCAATAATCATAGGATAAAAAATGATGTGTTTTTTTAAGAATGCGCAGGGCATTACACGTGCTGTGCCAGGGGTTTGGCATGGATATTATGGGATAGCCCGTTGTCCTGCTTATGATGATAGGCTGCCTAGCTTATCTCTAAATAAATTGGCGTATCTTATAAATTACGCTCACTAGCAGATTTAAGAATTTCTAAAACATTAAAAGAAAAATCCGCTATATGAGAAAATTTAAGCATCAATAACAATTCCACTGCTCTGTTCTTTCGATTAAAGCACCAAGCTTCCCTTCTATTTATAGTTTCTCTCCAATATGGAGTGAAGCAAAACCATTTTTGTTAGCATATTCTAACAATCCAAGTTTTTTATTTTCTGTATCTTGTCCATCAAGAGAAACTCGTAAATATGCGTAAAACTTTGACACTTTCAATAAAGATCATCAATTAAGTGTATATATTAGTATAAAAATGATAATTTTCTTTGATACCAATCAAAATGTTCAAAGCTAAAAACAGATATCTTATTTTCATTTCAACAACAAATTGAAAATTTCATAGGAAATTTGATTGATCAGATTTAACCATTAGATTAATATTTCAAGACAGATTACAGAAAGGAATTTCCTATGCAAAAGAAATTACCCAAAAGTTATATGACAGATGTTGAACGTGAGGAGTTACGAGCAGGCGGTTTAGATCAAAACTGTATTTATACTGCTGAATCAGAAGCGGCTGACCGTGCTAACGATAGCAAAGCAGCGTGGGAATGGTTGGCAATGACTGAACCTCCAGCGCATACACTTTTGTTTCTTAAAAAGCAACATGGAGCGCAATTTATTCGTGATATGGGATTTTCTACTAAAGATGCTGATAAAGAATATGGTCCCGATTGGTTAGATAAAGATGTTATTATAGGAGATCATCATTTCTAATGAATTTGAAGAGTTAGAACGTATTTTTGTTCGCGAAAATAACTATGTAAAAAGTCTTGATGAAGCATTAATGACCAAAAAACTACATGGTGTGCGGAGTGATTTGTGTAGTTATCTTCGTAACATTGGAAAAAGTGGTGATTTATCATCACTTCTTGGTACGGAACGTAGTCTTGTAGAAAACGATTTGCTGAGATATGCCAATAGTAAGGCTATGATTAATAGTCTTAAAACAGCATTAACGGAAATAGATGTTATTAAAAAGCACGTAATCCTTGTTAATGATCCTGCGCAATATAAGACGGTAAATGAAGTTTATAGTTTACCCAAAAATCGTAAAGGCGAATTGCCTTACGATGAAGCACGTCAAGCAATAGCATCCCATTATGCACGGTTAGGAAACTTAGATAAATCTCGTTTAACGTCAATTGAAAAATCAATTATTGATGTGCGTAAAGAAAATATGGTGGTTATGCGCAAGCTTTACGAAAAAATGCAAGCCAAAGCTATTGGTATAGATTTCTAACTCAATAAAGTACTCATAACAAAGCTTTTTACATTAATTTATTCACACATCTTTAAACGTAATGATTAAATGAAAATCTCTCGTTTATATAGCTTTTTTGAAGGGAAAAACTGTCAAATGAGATATCCCTGCTGGTTTCTTTCTTCGTTCAATCAAAAAAATCTTCATTTCTCATTTTCTTAGTGCTGTTTGTATTCTTCATAGCAATATGAAATGTAATTGTGAATCACTTAAATTAATTGAAAATATATTCATTATTGTTTGAAATATATTTTCATCATGAATAGAAAAACTAAAAAGTTTTCTTTCATTATGAAAATCTGAAATGGTTAGTGTTATTTCTTTTTTGCTTTTTCCTTTAACAAAAAACCATTTTGCCTATCGTTTAATGTGGTAATTAAGACAAATGCACTATAGGCTTTTAACATATCAGAAAGAGGTCATTTCTCTGCAAGTTTACAAGCGCATCTTTTGAAAATGAATAAAACCATACCAACCCTTGCATTGATTTTTGAACTTCTTGATAGTGGTAGTTTTGAAATTGGTCTCTATGCCATTACAACAGCATTGCGTTGGGAAAAATATCTGTTAAGTCATGTCAAAAGACTTTATGCGGCGGGGGATACATTAACAGCAGAGCGTGCAAAATTGATTGTTGAACGCTGTGATCATTTGCCCGATGTTATTACAGCTAGGGATGTTTATAAACGTGATTGGAAATGTTTAACAGACAATCAAACCGTTAAGAAAGCTTTAGAGCTTTTATATCGTTGTAACTATATTCGTGAATTTCCTATAAAAGGGAATAAATTAGGTCGGCGTCCTGATAGACGGTATGAATGGCATCCTTTAGTGAAAAGTCATAAAACATCACACTGAGGCGATTTGAAAATCTTATGAAAGATTAAACAATATAACAGTGAACCTTCAAAGCACTCTCCATCATTAGTTTTGGAGGTTTTGGGGGTTTTAAGAACCTACAAAACCTATCTATAAAATCTATCAAAATACTTATTCTGATATTTTAAAACCCATGGTGCATTTGTCTTGATTAACACGTCAAACGAATAGTAAATTTCACTATTTTGCTGATCTGATCTCTCTCATAGCCTGTGGATAAACAGCCTTTAAAAAATCTTTTAAAAAAAATTATCTGCTTTTTAGTATTTTCCGCATTTTTCATACTATTCATTCGAAATGGATTTAATAAGCTGCGTTTTGATTCTTTTGATAAGAATTAATCCAATAATAAGAAAACGGAGCTCTGTTGTAATATGCCTCACTTTCATCATTATGATAATGAACATGTCACTTTACGCTCTCTGTTAGAATATTATCGCAAACAAGCTAAATCACCCCGTGAATTGGGAACGCTGTTTGAAAACCTTGTAAAAGCTTATTTGACAAACGACCCTTTACAAAAGCAGGAATACGAAAAGGTTCAAACCTATTGTGAATGGGCAAAAGAGCATGATGAAGATGGACGTGATATCGGCATTGATCTGGTCGCTACAATCCGTGATCAAGGAGGTTATGCGGCTATTCAATGTAAATGCTATGATGCTTCTCATTGTATTAAAAAAGAAGATATTGATAGTTTTATAGCAGCTTCTGGCAAAAAGATCTTCACCCGTCGTATTCTGGTTGATAGCACCGAAACAGATTGGAGTGACAATGTTGAACTGACTTGTGAGGGGCAAGAGGTTCGTATTCAACGCATAAACCTTTTTGATTTAGAGAACAGTCAAATCGATTGGGGGGCATATAAAGAAAAAGGTGAAGCGACCCTTAAAGAGCAATCTAAAAAAAATCTTTTAGATCATCAGATAGAAGCACTGAAAGCTGTTTGTGAAGGTTTACAAGAAGCAGACCGTGGCAAGCTTATTATGGCATGTGGTACGGGAAAAACTTTCACAAGCCTTAAGATAGCAGAAACCATAGCAGGAAAAGGCAAGCGTGTGTTGTTTTTGGTGCCTTCCCTTGCTTTGATGTCACAAACAATCCGTGAATGGACCCTTGATACAGAAGTGCCCTTGCGTTCCTTTGCGGTATGTTCAGATACACAAGTAGGAAAGCGTCGTAAAAGTAAACATGATGATGAGGCTGGTCTGGATACCTCTGATCTTGCCTTGCCTGCTACAACGGATGCAAAAGAGCTTGCACGTAAAGCCAATAAAACCTCTCTTGATGTGATGACCGTGGTCTTTTCGACTTACCATTCCATTCAAGTGATTTCCGATGCACAAAAAGACCATGATTTACCCGAATTTGATCTAATCATTTGTGATGAAGCGCATAGAACAACTGGTGTTGTATTGGGAACAGACAAGCATGAATCTGAATTTATCAAGGTTCATGATAACAGCATCATTCGAGGTAAAAAACGTCTGTATATGACAGCAACGCCCAAGATCTTTGCTGATCATGCTAAAAAACAAGCCCATGAAATGAATGGCATTTTAGCGTCTATGGATGATGAAGCCCTCTATGGAAAAAATCTTTACACCTATACATTCTCAAAAGCCGTTAAGAATGAACTCTTAGTTCCTTATAAGATTATTATCTTGGGTGTTAATGAAGAGGAAGTGAGTGAATCCATTCAACATCTGATGATCGATGAGAATTATGAACTTACTCTTGATGATAAAACCAAGATCATCGGCTGTTATCAAGCTCTTAGCAAAATAGATCTAAAAGTTGATCTGAGTGATGACCCTAACCCTATGCGACGGGCTTTGGCTTTTTGTAGAGATATTAAGACCTCTGAACGTATCCGTGATACATTCAATTCTCCAGAAATACAGAAAGAATTGTCTGATCTTCATAAGCTTTATAAAGAGACCCCACCTCTTCAGTGTACCTTTGCGCATATTGATGGAACACAAAGTGCCAAGAAGCGCAATGAAGCCCTTGATTGGTTAAAGGAAGATGCGGGGGAGCATGTCTGCCGTGTGCTCACCAATGTAAGATGTCTTTCTGAAGGAGTAGATGTTCCTGCTCTTGATGCGATCATGTTTTTACACCCACGCAAAAGCCAAGTGGATGTGATACAGGCGGTGGGGCGTATCATGCGTCGTGCCAAGGGTAAGAAAAGAGGTTATATCATTTTACCCGTTGGGGTTCCTGCTGGGATTTCTGCTGAAGAGGCTTTAAAATACAACAAGAGATACAGTGTTGTCTGGCAAGTGATCAATGCTTTGCTTTCCCATGATGAAAACTTTGAAGTAACCCTTAACCAGATGATTTTAGATCAAGACGTAAGTCATACTTTAGAGGTTGTTGCCTTAAAGAGTATGACCACGGTTGAAGATAAAATCCATGTTTATGAGAAACCAGAAAGCACAGGGCTTGAGATTGGAAAAGCCGCTTATGAACCACAACGCTATATTCATAGTGTTACAGGAAGATTACCTTTTTATAAAGAGTTTCCCAATGCCCTTAAAACCCTTTTGGCTAAGAAATTTACCCTTGCCGATTACTGGGGCATTTGGGCGAACAATGTTGCTGAGATTGCTCAAAACCATATCAATCGTCTTAAAGGTATACTTTCTGATGAAACCAGTGAAGCTTTTCATGCTTTTGAGAGTTTTTATAAAGAACTAAAAAACAACTTAAACAGTGAAATCAAACAAGAGGAAGCGCTTGAGATGTTAGGACAACATCTTGTGACGCGTCCCGTGTTTGAAGCTTTGTTTGAGGGCAATGAATTTGTGCAAAACAATGCTATCTCACAAGCAATGGAAAAAATCTTAACAGAACTCGATAAAACCAATATTGAAGAGGTATCTCAAGAATTACAAGAGTTTTATGACAGCGTAAAGTTCCGTGCCTCTGGAATTACCTCCCCCCAAGCAAGACAGAACCTTATTATCAAACTTTATGAAGATTTTTTTGCCAAGGCATTTAAGAAAACCACGGATAGGCTTGGGATTGTTTATACCCCCGTTGAGGTTGTAGATTTTATCATTCATTCTGTTGATGATGTCTTACGCAATGAGTTTGGAAAAAGCTTAGGGTCACGTGGCGTCTCTATCCTTGACCCTTTCACTGGAACGGGTACCTTTATCACACGGTTGTTACAATCTAATCTCATAAAACCAGAGGATATGGAATATAAGTTCCGTCATGATATTCATGCCAATGAGATTGTTCTCTTAGCCTATTACATTGCTGCCATTAACATTGAATCGACTTACCATAGTCTTATGAAAGGTGAGTATATTCCTTTTAAGCATATTGGTTTGGCTGATACGTTTCGGATGCTTGAAAAGAAAGACTTATTACAAAAACTATTTAAAGAAAACAGTGAATATTTGGAATACCAGAAAAATCTCAATATTGAAGTTATCTTTGGCAATCCTCCTTATTCAACGGGTCAAAGAAGTGAGAATGATAATAATGCAAATGTAGAATATGAAATACTTGATAGAAGCATCCAAAATACGTACGCACTTAAATCACAAGCAATATTAAAAAGAAATCTCTATGATAGCTATATTCGAGCAATTAGGTGGGCAAGTAATCGCTTAAGTTCTCAAGGTGGTGTTGTTGCCTATATTTCTGGAAATGGATGGGTAGATAAAACATTTGCTGATGGCATGCGAAAATGCTTACAGAATGAATATTCTTCTATTTATATCATTAATCTTCGTGGTGATATCCGAAAAAATATAAAATCAAAAGAGCTATCAAAGGAAGGAGGCAATGTTTTTGGTTCTGGAAGCCAAAACGGAATAGCTGTAACGATTTTTGTGCGCAATCCAAATAAACAACAACCGTGTAAGATTTACTATCATGATATTGGTGATAATCTTTCTACCGAAAAAAAACTTGAGATGCTTCAATACGTTGGTAGTGTTGGTGGCATCACAAATAAATCAGGTTGGAAAATAATTACACCAGACGAGCATGGAGATTGGATCAATCAACGTGATGACAGTTTCAAAGATTTTTTAACAATAGGCGATAAGAAGGGAAATAATAAAAAGCTCTTTGAAACGTTTTCTCTTGGAGTCGTAACCAATCGTGATGCGTGGGCGTATAACTCAAGCCGTGAAACTTTAAAGAAGAACATGAGTAATATGATTGCCTTCTATAACAGCGAAGTGGAACGGTTTAATGATGCTTATTTACAAGCTGATCATAAAGCACGTGCAAAGGCTGTAAATAATTTTATCAATACGGATGAGAGTAAAATTAGTTGGAGCCGTGCACTTAAACAAGATTTGACAAAAGGAAAGATTTTTGAATTTGAGACTACATGCATTACGCAAAGTTTGTATCGTCCATTTACACGACAGTGGCTCTATTATAGTCGCACATTCAATGAAATGGTTTATCAAATGCCGCGGATATTTCCTATGGGAAAAGCGGTTGAAAATAAGGTAATACAAGTTACAGGTACTGGAACCCAATCGGGTTTTTCTGTACTTATGGCTAAAGATTTGCCCAATCTTCACGCAATAGATACTAGTCAATGCTTTCCAAGATATATTTATGAAGATACTACGGTCTTAAAAAGTAAAAGTGAGGAACAATCCCATTTATTTACGAATTCTACAGAAGAAAATAAAAGTACTGGCTTACAACGCCGTGATGCCATTACGGATGAGGGATTAGCACATTTTGAGGCGGCTTATCCGAATGAAACACTCACTAAAGAAGATTTGTTTTATTACGTTTATGGGATTTTACATTCAGAAGATTATCGCGCTCGTTATGCTGATAACCTCTCTAAAGAATTGCCTCGTATCCCTTGTGTAAAGAGTGCTGAGGATTTTTGGAAATTTGTAACAGCAGGGCGTGAACTGGGTCATTTGCATGTAAACTATGAAGATGTGGAGCCTTATCCAGTGACCTTTAAAAAGGGTAATCCAAAATTAACTGACATCTCTAATCCAGAAAAGTTTTATTATGTGACTGAAATGAAATTCGCAAACATTAAGGATAGTAAGAAAAAGGATAAAACCACTGTTATTTACAATAGCAATATCACAATAACAGATATCCCTCTTGAAACTTATGAATATATCGTCAATGGCAAGCCAGCTCTTGAATGGGTTATGGGGCGTCAATGCGTTAAGACTGATAAAAAGAGTGGCATTGTTAATGATGCCAATCGTTATGCTGTTGAAACCATTGGCAACCCTGCCTATCCTCTAGAATTATTTCAAAGGGTTATTACTGTAAGTTTAGAGACAATGAAAATCGTTAAAAACTTACCAAAATTAGAAATGAGAGAAACTGAATAGATTTGGCATGCTCAGATAATAGGCATATTAACCTCACAAAGGGGGGTATAAGGTCTTATACCTATAGGGGGGCTCTATACCCCTTTTATAAACTGCTTACATAACATCTTAAAAGGAGTGTTTATATGCGTTATTCTAAAAAGAAATCATTTGCACTTTTAAACACTGTACTTTGGATTGCTTTAAGATTTATAAGAAATCCACTCTTAAACAGAATTAGATTTTTTTACATTGCCTTTAAAAGATTATATCGCAATCTCAAATGATAGCTTTATAGCTTTCAAAAGCTTTGTTTAAAGAGGGTTATGTATATTCATTTTCTTATATTACTTATAGGTTTTGAAGGTTTCTCAAACCCTCAAAATACCCTCAAAAATATACCGTGGGTTGTATTTATAGGTTGTGTCTTGATATAGGTTGTTTGTTTAAAAAATAACTTATTGAAATATAATAACTTTTATTTTTTGATTGAAAAAAAATATATAAAGGGGGTAAAGGGAACCCTCAAAACCCTCAAAACCCTCAAAACCCTCAAAACTAACAACCGTAAGGATCTTGATAACATTTCTTATGAGTTACAAGCCATCTTTTGAAAGGCTTTAAAGGATCGCATGTTTTTTTAAGACGTGGTTTAATCACTCACTAAAATCATCATTTTAAACATGCTCTTTCTCGAAATACTATAGTTCTTTATCGCATTTGTGCTTTAAAAGATTTTGAT
>NZ_CM001557.1:1256903-1258868 GCF_000273375.1 Bartonella birtlesii IBS 325 | reverse complement strand
ACAAAAAAATATCATAAAAGATAAAATAATAATTGACAATAAATACGTATTTTGTTATATAAATACTCAAGTGCTGAAAACACTTAATAACTAGCGGGTAGGTTACGATACGACCTCTCCCATGTCTTTAAAATACTGACTTTCTTTTGTGCTTTTGTTAGTATATGAGAACTTTGTCGGGTGTGGTCATACCATACAATACCCTTTATGGGGAAAGTGTGACGACGGACTAGTTACCGTGTTTTCAACGCCCGGCGCTCTTATAGAGTGTCAATTGAAAACTTTAAATAACTAGGATTAATAAAATGAATTCTATCTCACAAAACACCTCCGTTATCTCTTCCATTTCAAATGCAACCGCGCCCGTTAATAACCAAGAGCTTGCAAAAAAATACGAATTTATTGATGATTGTGAATATATCGATGGTCATTTCTTAACTCGCATTCGTGCTTTAAGAGATTTTGATGATGTCAAAAAAGGTGACCTCGGTGGCTATATTGAAAATGAAGATAACCTCTCTCATGAGGGTAATTGCTGGGTGTATAATAAAGCGCGGGTCTTTCAAAATGCACGCGTCTTTGGAAATGCTAAAGTAAAAAGCTTTTTTGTTGATGTTTATGGCAATGCTCAAATTTATGGGAATGCTATTTTTGAAGGTATGACATTAAAGGACAATGCAAAGCTGTCGGGCAATGCGCATGCGAGCAACGCCGTGATTATTGAAGGCAATGCTCAAATTTATGATAACGCCCGTGTCACTGATCATGCTCATATTTCTGATAATGCCGTCATTTGTGATGATGCTCATGTCGGTGGCAATGCAAAAATAAGTGGCTCTGCTTATATCTGTGATGAATCGCGTGTTTTTGATGATGCCGTTATTTGTGATGCTCTGATCTCTGGTTCTTCTTATATTCATAGTAATGCCTCTTTAACTGCTAATGAAGATATTGATGATGATGCATATCCCGAATTTGGTAGCGAAGATGATTATTATCGTCATGAGTATTATGCTGATTGTGAGGGGTATTATGATCATGATGATAACAGCGAATATGAAACTGAAGCTGCGTAATTGACACGCGCAGGCGGTGCGGGGGCGCCTGCTTTCTAACCAAATTCTTTCATTCAAAAATTAAATCTTCTTATAAAGGAATTGTGCTATGCAAAAGAAATTTGCACTCACAAATGAGACACGTGTATTTGGTGAATATGTTCTTTACCGTATTAAAGCTTTAAAAGACTTTGCTGATGTTAAGACTGGTGATTTAGGTGGCTTTATTGAAAAGGAAGATAACCTATCACATGATGGCAATTGCTGGGTTTATAATGATGCTCTTGTGTTTAAAAATGGTCACGTTTATGAAAATGCAAAGGTTTTTGGCAATGCTATTACTTGTGGTCATATCTATGGTCATGCGCGGGTTTATGACAATGCTATCGTTGCTGGTCATGTCTATGATCATGCCCATGTTTATGGCAAGGCTGTTATTTCTGATAATTCCCATGTCTATGGTAATGCTCATGTGTATGGCAAGGCTATTATTTATGACAAAGCCTCTGTTTATGACAATGCTAGGGTTTATGAAAACGCTCGTATAGCAAATAACGTGCATGTTTGTGAAAATGCCAATATTCATGGCATTGCTGTTATTCGTGAAAATGTTGGTGGAGCTACTGAGGTTAAAACCTATATTGAACGGGTTTCCCCTTATGGGGAATTAGAGATTGTCTATGTCTCTCCAAAAATAAAGCAACATAATTGAAAGCGCGGGCGGTGCGGGGGAGCCCTCTCTTTCAAATTCTTCATTCCAAATTTTAGAAAATCTTTATCACATATCAATTGTGAGGGTATCATTATGTGCAAAAAATATGAATTAACTCTTCAAAGCAAAAAAATTAAACATGCTCTTTCTCGAAATACTATAGTTCTTTATCGCATTTGTGCTTTAAAAGATTTTGAT